>JACZKR010000440.1 GCA_014859945.1 Paracoccaceae bacterium
GGGGAGGTGCGTGTGAACACGCACCCTACGGTTGGGCGGGGGATAGCGAGGCACTGCCTCGCCCCCGCCCGTGCGCAAGGTACCACCCAGAGACGGTTTGGCACGCAACACGAAAGGCCAGCGCCCGGACCAGGCGGGCGAGAAGCGCCCGCCGAGGGGCGGTCGGGCGCTGGCCGGGCCTTGGAGGCCCGGCCGGTGAGGGTTGGCACGTCGGGAAGTGGCGAAGGCGATGGCCTTCGCCATGGGGGCCGGGGAAGGCGCTGGATCAGGCCGTTTCCCCGCCCTGTCCGTGCTAAGTGGCGCCCGGAGCCTGCCCGCTGCGCCGGGCGGCCGGCCATGGGGAACCGACCCGCGGCCCGGTGCCGGCGGCAAGCCGAAAACCTGCCTGCATCTGTCAGGAATTATGACGGCATACTGTCGCATACAAAGCGCCGGAATTCCTTTCTGCACCGCAGCTTTTCCGCCCGCCTTCGGTTGACCCCGCCAATGGGCCAGAGTAAACGGAACCAAGACCCGGCGGCCCCCCTTGCGGGCCGCGGCCCGCCTTGTCGCCAGCCGAAGGAGCCCCTGAGTGGACCAGTCCCTCCTGCGTGAATATCTGCCGATCCTCATTCTTCTTGCCGTTGCGGTCGGTCTTGGCCTTGTGCTGATTCTCGCCGCCGCGGTGATCGCGGTGCGCAATCCCGACCCCGAGAAGGTTTCGGCCTACGAATGCGGCTTCAACGCCTTCGACGACGCGCGGATGAAATTCGACGTGCGCTTCTACCTGGTGTCGATCCTGTTCATCATCTTCGACCTGGAAGTGGCGTTCCTCTTCCCCTGGGCGGTGGCCTTCGCCGACATCTCGATGACCGGCTTCTGGTCGATGATGGTGTTCCTGGCCGTGCTGACCGTGGGCTTTGCCTATGAATGGAAGAAGGGGGCCTTGGAATGGGCGTGATGACCTCTGCCAACACCGCCGGCGCCGACCGTGAGGTGGCGACCCAGGCCCTGAACCGCGAGCTTCAGGACAAGGGCTTCCTGCTGACCTCAACCGAAGACATCATCAACTGGGCGCGCAACGGATCGCTGCACTGGATGACCTTCGGTCTGGCCTGCTGCGCGGTCGAGATGATGCACACTTCGATGCCGCGCTATGACCTGGAACGCTTCGGCACCGCGCCGCGCGCCAGCCCCCGCCAGTCCGATCTGATGATCGTCGCGGGCACGCTGACCAACAAGATGGCCCCGGCGCTGCGCAAGGTTTATGACCAGATGCCCGAGCCGCGCTATGTGATCTCGATGGGCAGCTGCGCCAACGGCGGCGGCTATTACCACTACAGCTATTCGGTGGTGCGCGGCTGTGACCGCATCGTGCCGATCGACGT
This sequence comes from Paracoccaceae bacterium, assembly GCA_014859945.1. GTDB lineage: Bacteria > Pseudomonadota > Alphaproteobacteria > Rhodobacterales > Rhodobacteraceae > Fuscibacter. Next base: position 1,368 of record JACZKR010000440.1, read on the forward strand.
CTATGTGCCGGGCTGCCCGCCCACGGCCGAGGCGCTGCTGTATGGCATCCTGCAACTGCAACGCAAAATCCGCCGCACCGGCACGCTGGTTCGCTGAGGTATCCCCATGTCCGACGCCCTGAACGAACTGGCCGGCTATATCGAGCTGAAGCAGGCCAACGCGGTTTCCGCCACCAAGGTCGCCTTCGGCGAACTGACGGTGACGGTGCAGCTGGCCCATCTTGAGGATTTCACCGAATTCCTGCGGACCGATGCCGCCTGCCGCTTCACCTCGCTGGTCGATATCACCGCCGTTGACCATCCCGAGCGTGAGCCGCGCTTTGACGTGGTCTATCACTTCCTGTCGATGTACCAGAACCACCGCATCCGCGTGGTGGTGCAGGTGGCCGAGGATCAGATGGTGCCGTCGCTGGTGGCCATCCATCCCGGTGCCAACTGGGTCGAGCGTGAGGTGTTCGACATGTTCGGCATCCTCTTCTCGGGCCACCCCGACCTGCGCCGCATCCTGACCGACTACGGCTTCCGCGGCCATCCGCTGCGCAAGGACTTCCCGACCACGGGTTACACCGAGGTCCGCTATGACGAGGCGCAGAAGCGCGTGGTCTATGAGCCGGTGAAGCTGGTGCAGGACTACCGCCAGTTCGACTTCATGAGCCCCTGGGAAGGCGCGCAATACATCCTGCCCGGCGACGAGAAGAAGGCCTGATCGGGTGGCGGGGGAACCGACAGTCATGTTCTGCCTGGGGGCCACCAAGGGGGGCACCTCGTGGCTGCACGACCATCTGTCGCAGCATCCCGACTGTCATTTCCGCACCATCAAGGAACTGCATTACTTCACCATGACCCGGCCTGCGCATTTCGGCGCCGCGCTGAAGCGGCTGAAGGCCGAGCTTGAGCGGCTGAAGGCCCGTCTGGCCGGGGCGCCCGAGGCCATGCGGGCGCGGCTGGAACGCCGCATCGCCGATCTGCGCGACTGGCGGGCGGTGCTGGCCCGGCGCCAGACCGATGCCGCGGCCTACCGCGCCTTCCTGACTGCCGGGCGGCAGGGGCAGGCGGTGGTGGGCGACATCACCCCGGCCTATGCCCTGCTGCCCGACGAACGCCTGTCCGAAATGGCCGCCATCGCCCCGGATGTGCGCGCGGTCTATCTGATGCGCGATCCCGTCGCGCGGCTGTGGAGCCATGTGCGCATGATCGCGCAGCGCACCCGCCCAGACGCCTTCGCCGATGAGGCGCGGGCGCTTCTGGCGCGCATCCTGTCGGGCGATCTGTCGGGCGAGGGGCAGGGGATCGTGGCGCGCGGCGATTATGCCGCCGTCCTGCCGCGTCTGGCGCGCGCCTTCGCGCCGGGGCGGCTTCTGGTGATGTTCACCGAAGAGATGATGACGCTGCCGGGCCTTGCCCGTCTGGCGGAATTCCTGGGCATCCGCCCGGGCGCGGCCGATCTGGACCGCCGCGTGCATGAAGGCACGCCCCTGAAGATGACCGACGCGGAACGCCGGGCTGCCCGGGCCTGGCTGGAACCGCAATATGCCTATGTCTCCGGCCAATACCCGTCGCTGCCGCAAACCTGGCGCGCGCATATGGAAGAGGGTTTCGCATGATGGATGGCGATATTCGTCAGAACGTGTATGACGACGGCTCGCGCGACCGCGAGACCGGCGAGCAGCGCATCCGCAACTTCAACATCAACTTCGGCCCGCAACACCCTGCGGCGCACGGCGTTCTGCGTCTGGTGCTGGAGCTGGACGGCGAGATCGTCGAACGCTGCGACCCCCATATCGGCCTTCTGCACCGCGGCACCGAAAAGCTGATGGAAAGCCGCACCTACCTGCAGAACCTGCCCTATTTCGACCGGCTGGATTATGTGGCGCCGATGAACCAGGAACATGCCTGGTGTCTGGCGATCGAACGGCTGACCGGCACGCCGGTGCCGCGCCGCGCCAGCCTGATCCGGGTGCTGTATTCGGAAATCGGCCGCATCCTGAACCACCTTCTGAACGTCACCACGCAGGCGATGGACGTGGGCGCGCTGACCCCGCCGCTGTGGGGGTTCGAAGAGCGTGAAAAGCTGATGGTCTTCTACGAACGGGCCTGCGGGGCGCGGCTGCATGCCGCCTATTTCCGCCCCGGCGGCGTGCATCAGGACCTGACGCCGGAACTTCTGGACGATATCGACGCCTGGGCCGAAGCCTTCCCGCGGGTGATCGACGATATCGACACCCTTCTGACCGAAAACCGCATCTTCAAGCAGCGCAATGCCGATATCGGCATCGTGACCGAGAAGGACATTCAGGACTGGGGCTATTCGGGCGTCATGGTCCGCGGCTCGGGTCTGGCTTGGGATTTGCGCCGCAGCCAGCCCTACGAATGCTATGACGAGTTCGACTTCAAGGTGCCGGTCGGCAAGAACGGCGACTGCTATGACCGCTATCTCTGCCGGATGGCGGAAATGCGGGAATCGACCTCGATCATCCGGCAGGCGATTGCCAAGCTGCGGGTGGAAAAGGGCGATGTGCTGTCGCGCGGCAAGATCACCCCGCCCAAGCGCGGTGAGATGAAGCGCTCGATGGAGGCGCTGATCCACCACTTCAAGCTTTATACCGAGGGCTTCCACGTTCCCGCCGGTGAGGTTTACGCCGCCGTCGAGGCGCCCAAGGGCGAATTCGGCGTCTATCTGGTGGCCGACGGCACCAACAAACCCTACCGCGCCAAGATCCGCGCCCCGGGTTACATGCACCTGCAATCCATGGACTACATCTGCAAGGGGCATCAGCTTGCTGACGTCTCTGCCATCATCGGCACGATGGATATCGTGTTCGGGGAGGTCGACCGCTAATGCTCCGCCGCCTGCACAAAGAACAACCGGCTTCCTTCGAATTCACCCCGGCGAACCTCGCCTGGGCGAAGGGGCAGATTTCCAAGTATCCCGAGGGGCGTCAGGCCTCGGCGGTGATCCCGCTTCTGTGGCGCGCGCAGGAACAGCACGGCTGGCTGACCCGCCCGGCGATCGAATATGTCGCCGACATGCTGGGCATGGCCTATATCCGGGCGCTGGAAGTGGCGACCTTCTACTTCATGTTCCAGCTGCAACCCGTTGGTTCTGTTGCGCATATCCAGATCTGCGGCACCACCAGCTGCATGATCTGCGGTGCGGAAGAACTGATCGCGGTCTGTCAGGAACTGATCTCGAAAGCGCCGCATGCGCTGTCGGCGGACGGCAAGTTCAGCTGGGAAGAGGTGGAATGCATGGGCGCCTGCGCCAATGCGCCCATGGCCCAGATCGGCAAGGACTATTACGAAGACCTGACGGCCGAAAAGCTGCGTGAGCTGATCGGCCGCTTCTCGCAAGGCGAGGTTCCGGTGCCCGGGCCGCAGAACGGGCGCTATGCGGCCGAACCGCTGACCGGGCTGACCAGCCTGCAGGAGTTTGAATCGGGCCGCCTGCAATACAATGCCAGTGCGCAGCTGGCCGTGGACATCGGCGACAGCGTGAAGCGCATCGACGGCACCGAAGTGCCGCTGCGCACGCCGTGGATCGCCGGCGGGGCCGCTGCCGGTGCCGCCGTGGCCGAACGCGCCGAAACGGCCGAGGACCGCGCCGCCCGCAAGGCCGCGAATGCCGAAAAGAAGGCCGCCCGCGCCGAAAAGCAGGCCGCGAAAGAGGCACCCGTTGCCGAAGCCGCCCCCGAAGGCGGGATGAAGCCCGCGGCGCTGACCGCCGCGCGCGACGGCGGCGCAGACAAGCTGCAGACCATCGAGGGCATCGGTCCGGCGCTGGAGAAGCTGTGCCATGAGCTTGGCATCTACCACTTCGACCAGATCGCTGCCTGGGGCCCGGCCGAGGTGGAATGGATGGACGGCAACCTGAAGGGCTTCCGCGGCCGCGTCACCCGCGACAAATGGGTGGCTCAGGCGAAGCTGATCCTTGAGGTGGGCGTGGAGGAATTCCTGCGCCGCGCCAAATCGAACGATTACTGAAGGGGGCGGCATGGACGACCATCATCATCACGCCCCCGTCGAAGGCCCCTGGGCCGGTGGCTGGCTGATCGCGCTGATCGCGGGGCTTTTCGCCGCGCTGATCGCCCGCGTCATCGGCGAAACGGGGATGAGTGCCGCCATCATCATGGGCGGCGTGACCTTCCTTGTCTTCGGCGTGCTGCTGGGCTCGGGCGGGGTGGAACTGACTTTGGCGGCGGGCCATGGCCATGACGGTCATGATCACGGCCACCATCACTGAGGAACTGGCATGACCGCCCCGGACCCCCGGCAGATGGCAACGGCGCGCGAGGCCCGCCTGGCGGGCATCGTGATGGCCGTGACCATGCTGGGCTGGCTTGGGGCGCAGGTTGTCGGCGGCGAGATGGGCTGGGCGCCCCGCTTTGCGCTGCTGGTCGATCTGGCTGCACTGGCGGGGTTCGTCTGGGCCCTTGTCGTGACGTATCGGATCTGGCGCAAGCGCCGGGCGTGAGGAAAGGGGCAAGGAATGCTCAAGGATCAGGACCGCATCTTCACCAACCTCTACGGCATGCACGAACGCACGCTGGCCGGGGCGAAGAAGCGTGGCCACTGGAACGGCACCGCCGATCTGATCGCGCTGGGGCGTGACAAGATCGTCGAGATCGTCAAGGCATCGGGCCTGCGAGGCCGGGGCGGGGCGGGCTTTCCGACCGGCCTGAAATGGTCGTTCATGCCCAAACAGTCGGACGGGCGGCCGTCTTATCTGGTCATCAACGCCGACGAGTCGGAGCCGGGCACCTGCAAGGACCGCGAGATCATGCGGCACGACCCCCATACGCTGATCGAAGGGGCGCTGATCGCCTCTTTCGCGATGGGGGCGAATACCTGCTACATCTACATCCGCGGCGAATACATCCGTGAGCGTGAGGCGCTGCAGGCCGCGATCGACGAATGCTATGACGCGGGGCTTCTGGGCAAGAACGCCGCGAAGTCGGGCTGGGATTTCGACCTGTATCTGCACCACGGCGCCGGCGCCTATATCTGCGGCGAGGAAACCGCACTTCTGGAAAGCCTTGAGGGCAAGAAGGGCATGCCGCGGATGAAGCCGCCGTTCCCGGCGGGGGCGGGGCTGTATGGCTGCCCGACCACGGTGAACAACGTCGAATCCATCGCGGTTGTGCCGACGATCCTGCGGCGGGGGGCGGACTGGTTCGCCTCGTTCGGGCGGCCGAACAACGCGGGGACCAAGCTTTTCGGCATCTCGGGGCATGTCAACAACCCCTGCGTGGTTGAAGAGGCCATGTCGATCCCCCTGCGCGAGCTGCTGGACCGCCATTGCGGCGGCGTGCGCGGCGGCTGGGACAATATCAAGGCGGTGATCCCGGGCGGGTCTTCGGTGCCCCTCCTGACCAAGGCGCAATGCGACGACGCGATCATGGATTTCGACTGGCTGCGTGAACAGCGCTCGGGCCTTGGAACGGCGGCGGTCATCGTGATGGACCAGTCCACCGATGTCATCAAGGCGATCTGGCGGCTGTCGAAGTTCTACAAGCACGAAAGCTGCGGCCAGTGCACCCCCTGCCGCGAGGGCACGGGCTGGATGATGCGGGTCATGGACCGGCTGGTGCGCGGTGAGGCCGAGGTTGAGGAAATCGACATGCTTCTGTCGGTGACCAAGCAGGTCGAGGGCCACACGATCTGCGCCCTGGGCGATGCGGCGGCCTGGCCCATTCAGGGCCTGATCCGCGCCTTCCGGGATGAGATCGAAGACCGCATCAAGGCAAAGAAGACCGGCCGCATCTCGGCCGCGCTGGCGGCGGAGTGACCATGGCCGCGACCCTGCGCCTTTCCCTTGCCCCGCCGCGGCTTGCCGCGACCCTCGCGCTTTGCGCGCTGGCGGCCTGTAGCGGCGGCGATGACGGGGATGCGCCGGTGCCGCTGGCGGCCTCGGGCCCGTCCGAAGTGAAGGTGGAAGGCGTCGCCTATCTGGCCGACCTGCAGCCGTCGAACAAGGGCGCCACGCTTACCGTCACGCGCCCGGCCCCGCCGATGGCCTATGACGAAGGCGCGCTGGCCAAGCAGGTGGCGGTGCAGTTCTGCGCCGGACGCGGCAAGCGGCTGGCGCCCTGGGCGCTTGGCAAGTTCATGGGGCAATCCTGGGTCTTTGAAGGGGGCTGCGCATGACGAATGCTGTCAGCCCGCGCGAAATGCAGCCGATGACACGGTCTTGTCATGGCATATCAGGGGGCTCTGCCCCCACATCCCTTGCATTCCATGCAAAGGAGACCGGAATGAAACTTGCAGCCCTTACCCTTGCCGCCTTCGCCGTGCTGAGCGCGCCGGCCATGGCCAAGGTGCCGCTGGAGGACAACCAGCACATCACCGACTCGCTGATGGCGGGGCGGGTGGCCGATGTGATCCGCTCGACCTGCCCGTCGATCAGCGCGCGGATGGTCACGGCCTATTCCAAGCTGGAAGACCTGAAGAAATACGCTGTCGATCAGGGCTATACCGAAGCCGAGGTGAAGGCGTTCCTCAAGGACAAAAGCCAGAAGGACCGCATCAAGGCGCTGGCGGCCGACTATCTGGCAAAGGCCGGCGCGGTGGAAGGCGACGTGGAAAGCTACTGCGTCGCCGGCCGGGCCGAGATTGACAAGGGCACGCTGGCCGGAAGCATGCTGAGGTCGTGGAAATGACCGCACGCCCGGGCTTTCATCTGGCAGAGTTGAACGTGGGACGCCTTCTGGCCCCCACCGACGACCCGCGCGTGGCCGAGTTCATGGCCGCGCTCGACCGGGTGAACGGGCTGGGCAAGCGCATGCCGGGCTTCGTCTGGATGATGGAAGGTTCGGGCGAGCCGGGCAAGGGCAACACCGAAGCCAAGATCGGCGGCGACCCGCAGTTCGTGTCGAACCTGACGGTTTGGACGGACGTGCAAAGCCTGGAGCATTTCGTCTGGAATACCGTTCACCGCGCCTTCTACGAACGCCGGGCAGAGTGGTTTGAGGTTCTGGGCAAGATGCATTTCGTCATGTGGTGGGTGCCTGCGGGGCACCGGCCCACGCTGGACGAGGCGCTGGAGCGGCTTGCAGATCTGCAGGCCAACGGCGACAGCGACCGGGCTTTCGGCTGGTCGTATCTGAAAGAAGCGCATTTGTGGAAGGACCACGGCTGCGCACAAGTGGCGGCGGAGTAGCGTCGTGAACGCGATGAATGTAATCAGTCCCTACAAATCCGAAGGCATCTGGGCCTTCGACGATCCGTCGCGTGGGCTGACGCGTGAGCCATTCGTTTTTGGCATCCCTGAGATCATCGAGACCTATGCCGGGCAAATCGCCGATAGCGAGGCGGGCTTTCTCCTGACCTTTTCGCAAGGCCCGTTCCCAGGCTTTCAGATCAAGCTGGTCTGGGTCGAGGGCGAATATGAAGGTAACTGGTACCGGGTGGACGGGACCGAGGAGAAGGGCTGGCTATGTCCCGCCCTGCTGAAGTACTTCGACGCGCCACCGGCCGAGATTTACTGCCATGTGAGCGCGAAAGGCGGGGGGCGGGCATGATGAGCGACACCCTTGTGGCGGCTTTTCTTTCGCTGGGCCGGTTTGCGGTGGAGGCGGTGCTGCTTGTGGTCATCTTCCGCAAGGCGGGCTTCGGTTGGGGCTGGGCCCTGATGGGGGTGTTTCCGCTGCTTGCGGTTTCTGCCCAGAGCGCGCTGATATTCCATGGCGTCGCCACTCCGTCCGAGGCCGTCGTCTTGTTCGCGGCATTCCTTCTGCTGCCCTATCTTATCCTTGCCTTCAAATCGTGGCCGGTGGTCGCGAAGCACGATCTGCGTCCGGAGACCTGAGACATGTCGAACCTCAAGAAAATCAGCATCGACGGCATCGAGGTCGAGGTGGATGGCGCGATGACCATCATCCAGGCCGCCGAGGTTGCCGGGGTGGAGATTCCGCGTTTCTGCTATCATGAGCGGCTGACCATCGCCGGGAACTGCCGGATGTGTCTGGTCGAGGTCGTGGGCGGCCCGCCCAAGCCCGCCGCCTCCTGCGCGATGCAGGTGCGCGACCTGCGCCCCGGCCCCAATGGCGAGGCGCCAGTGGTCAAGACCAACAGCCCGATGGTCAAGAAGGCCCGCGAAGGGGTGATGGAGTTCCTGCTGATCAACCACCCGCTCGACTGCCCGATCTGCGATCAGGGCGGCGAATGCGACCTGCAGGATCAGGCGATGGCCTATGGCGTCGATTTCAGCCGCTACCGCGAGCCGAAGCGCGCCTCCGAGAACCTGAACCTGGGCCCGCTGGTCAAGACCGAGATGACGCGCTGCATCTCTTGCACCCGCTGCGTGCGCTTTACCTCGGAAGTCGCCGGCATCACCCAGATGGGCCAGACCGGCCGGGGCGAGGATGCCGAGATCACCAGCTATCTGAACATGACGCTGGATTCGAACCTGCAGGGCAACATCATCGACCTGTGCCCGGTGGGGGCGCTGACCTCAAAACCCTATGCCTTCACCGCCCGGCCGTGGGAACTGACCAAGACCGAGTCGGTCGATGTGATGGACGCGCTGGGGTCGAACATCCGCATCGACACCAAGGGCCGCGAAGTGATGCGCATCCTGCCGCGCAACCATGACGGCGTGAATGAAGAGTGGATCAGCGACAAGACCCGCTTCATCTGGGACGGGTTGCGCCGTCAGCGGCTGGACACGCCCTATGTGCGCGAAAACGGCAAGCTGCGCAAAGCCAGCTGGGCCGAGGCGCTGGCAGCGGCGGCGGGCGCGATGAAGGGCAAGAAGCTGGCGGCGCTGGCGGGCGATCTGGCCCCGGTCGAGGCGGTCTACAGCCTGAAGGCGCTGGTCGAGGGGCTGGGCGGCAACATCGAATGCCGCACCGATGGCGCGCGTCTGCCGGCCGGCAACCGTGGCGCCTATGTGGGCACCGCGAAGATCGAGGATATCGACACCGCCAAGCGCATCCTGATCATCGGGTCGAACCCGCGGGTCGAGGCGCCGGTGCTGAACGCGCGCATCCGCAAGGCCTGGTCGGCCGGCGCCGATGTGGCGCTGGTGGGTGAGGCGGTTGACCTGACCTATGACTACAGCCATCTGGGCAGCGACCGCGCCACGCTGGCCGGTCTTCTGTCGGAAGACCTGTCGAACAAGGCCGGCACGCCGGGCATCGTCATCGTCGGGCAGGGCGCGCTGAATGAGGCGGATGGCGCCGCCGTTCTGGCCCATGCCATGCGCATCTGCGAACTGGGCGACTGCAAGCTGCTGGTCCTGCACACCGCCGCAAGCCGCGTCGGCGCGATGGACGTGGGCGCGGTGACCGAGGGCGGCCTTGCCGCCGCGACCGAGGGTGCCGAGGTGATCTTCAACCTGGGCGCCGATGAGGTCGAAATCGCCGCCGGCCCCTTCGTGATCTATCAGGGCAGCCACGGCGACCGGGGCGCGATGCGCGCCGATGTCATCCTGCCCGGCGCTGCCTGGACCGAAGAGGACGGGCTTTTCGTCAACACCGAGGGCCGGCCGCAACTGGCCAAGCGCGCGGGCTTCGCGCCGGGTCAGGCCAAGGAAAACTGGGCGATCCTGCGGGCGCTGTCGGCGGAACTGGGGGCCACGCTGCCCTGGGACAGCCTGGCGCAGCTGCGCTCGGCGCTGGTCAAGGCGCATCCGCATCTGGGCCGCGTCGATCAGGTGGCGGCGAACGACTGGCAGCCGCTGGAACTGCGCGATATGGGCCGCGCCACCTTCCGCCCGGCCTTCCGCGACTTCTACCTGACCAACCCGGTGGCGCGTGCCAGCGCGGTGATGGCCGAACTGTCGGCCATGGCCAAGGCCCGCACCGCCGCACCGATGGCCGCGGAGTAACACATGCGCCTGACCCCGGCCCTTGCAGCCCCCCTTGCGATCGCCGCGGCGATCCTGTCGGGCTGCGCGGATGCGGGGCAGGGGACGAAGGGCAGCGCCTCGGGCAGCTATCTGGGGATCGAGACCATCCTTCTGGACGGCGATCTGGTGAATTTCCGCGTCGCCATGAAGGGCGGCCGCGGGGTGCCGGATGTCGAGAATTACGCCCGCTGTGCGGCGGCGCAATATGCGCTGATCCGGGGCTATGGTTTCGCCCGGCATGTGCGGACGAATGTAGAGAATGCGGGTGGCATTTGGCGCGGGGATGCGGTTTACACCATCTCGGCGGCGCTGCCCGAAGGACTGAAAACGATAGATGCCGAGGTGACCGTGCGCGACTGCGGCGCGCAAGGGATACCAACGGTTTGAGGGACGTGAGGGATCATGGCTGAATTCTTGCAAACGGGTCTTGGGACGGCGCTTCTGCTGATCGCCCAAAGCCTGCTGATCGTCGGTTTCGTGATGATCAGCCTTCTGTTCCTCGTCTATGGCGACCGCAAGATCTGGGCCGCCGTGCAGATGCGCAAGGGGCCGAACGTGGTGGGCCCCTTCGGCCTGCTGCAGTCGGTGGCCGATGCGCTGAAATATGTCGTCAAGGAAATCGTGGTGCCCGCCGGGGTGGACCGGCCGGTGTTCTTCCTGGCGCCGATGCTGTCCTTCGTGCTGGCCATCCTCGCCTGGGCGGTGATCCCCTTCGACAACGGCTGGGTTCTGGCCAATGTCAACGTGGCGCTGCTCTTCGTCTTCGCCGCCTCCTCGCTTGAGGTTTACGGCGTGATCATGGGCGGCTGGGCGTCGAACTCGAAATACGCCTTCCTCGGCTCGCTGCGGTCGGCGGCGCAGATGATTTCCTATGAGGTGTCGCTGGGCCTGATCATCATCGGCATCATCATCTCGACCGGCTCGATGAACTTCTCGTCCATCGTGTCGGCGCAGGACACCGGCTATGGCCTTCTGGGCTGGTACTGGCTGCCGCATCTGCCGATGGTGGTGCTCTTCTTCGTCTCGGCGCTGGCCGAAACCAACCGCCCGCCCTTCGACCTGCCGGAAGCGGAATCGGAACTCGTCGCCGGGTTCATGGTGGAATATTCCTCGACCCCCTACCTGCTGTTCATGGCGGGCGAATACATCGCCATCTTCCTGATGTGCGCGCTGATTTCGCTTCTGTTCTTCGGCGGCTGGCTGTCGCCCATCCCGGGGCTGGCCGATGGCTGGTGGTGGATGGTCGCCAAGATGTGGGTGTTCTTCTTCATGTTCGCCATGGTGAAGGCCATCGTGCCCCGCTACCGCTATGACCAGCTGATGCGGATCGGCTGGAAGGTGTTCCTGCCCTTGTCGCTGGGCTGGGTGGTGCTGATCGCCTTCCTCGCCAAGTTCGAAGTCTTCGGCGCCTTCTGGGCCCGCTTCGCGATGGGTGGCTGATCCATGGGCATCGGCGCCGCAACCTTCCGGGAACTGGCCGAACTGGGCGCGCGGATCGCGACGCCCGGCGCGCCGGTCATGCTCGGGCGGCAGCGGTGCCGGCTGAAGCACCCCCACCGCCGGCACTACCGCCGCGCGCTGGAACGGGCCGGGCATGAGGCGGTGTCGCTTAAGACCATCTTCGACACCTCGGGCTATGCCGAGAAGCCCTTGGAATTCCTGGGTTTCGGCAAGGTCGAGACCATGGATTTCTCGGATTACGAAGGCGCGCAGCATCTGGCCGACCTGTCGAAGCCCTTGGACCCCAAATACCGCGGGCGCTTCGATTTCGTGCTGGACGGCGGCACGCTGGAGCATGTGTTCGACATTCCGCAGGCCTTCCGCAACATCTTCGACATGCTGGCGCCCGGCGGCACCTTCGTGTCGGTGAACGGCTTTACCGGCTGGCCCGGCCACGGCTTCTATCAACTGCAGCCCGATCTGGTCTGGGGCTTCTGGAAGCACATGGCCCATTGCGATGTGGTGCGCTGCATCGCCCTGCCGAACGATCCCGATGTGGCGCCCTTCGATCTGCCCGACAACAAGGGCAGCGCGGCGCGGCGCGAATATGACAAGGTGGTGCCGAAGGGCCGGGTCTCGATCTATTACGAGATCCGCAAGACCGCCGACAGCCGGCTGGCGGGCGATGTCCTGCAGGCCGATTACGAGACGAAGTGGCAGAACGCCCAAGACGAGGAAACGGACGCATGACGGTCGATATCGCCCGCGCCACCAAGTATTTCCTGATGGTGGACTTCATCAAGGGCTTCGCCCTTGGCATGAAGTATTTCTTCGCCCCCAAGGCGACGCTGAACTATCCGCATGAAAAGGGGCCGCTCTCGCCCCGCTTCCGCGGCGAACATGCGCTGCGCCGTTACCCGAACGGCGAGGAACGCTGCATCGCCTGCAAGCTGTGCGAGGCGATCTGCCCGGCGCAGGCCATCACCATCGACGCCGAACCGCGCGAGGACGGCAGCCGCCGCACCACGCGCTATGACATCGACATGACGAAATGCATCTACTGCGGCTTCTGCCAGGAAGCCTGCCCGGTGGATGCCATCGTCGAAGGCCCGAACTTCGAGTTCTCGACCGAAACCCGCGAAGAACTGTTCTACAACAAGGAGAAACTCCTTGAGAACGGCGCCCGCTGGGAGGCCGAGATCGCCCGCAACCTTGAACTTGACGCGCCGTACAGATGATGAACGACGCCTTCGCCCAGATGCTTCGGCAGATGATCGACAGCAGCCAGGAAATGGCGCGGTCGTTTGCCCCCGCTTTTGAAACCGGCAGCATGAAGGGCTTCGAAGCCTTCTGGCCCACCATGTCCAAGGACATGATGGAGATGTGGTTCGGCCGCACCTTCAACCGCGAGGGGCTGGATGCCAAGACCCGGCTTCTGGTGACCATCGCCGCGCTGACCGTTCTGGGCGCGCAGGCCGAGGCGCAGATGAAGCTGACCATCCGCCACGCGCTGGAAGCCGGCGCCACGCGGCGCGAGATCGCCGAAGTGATCTGGCAGATGTCGATGTTCGGCGGCCTGCCCGCCATGCAGAAGGCGCTTGAGACCGCTCAGGCCGTCTTTGACGAGACCAAGGAGACAGACGCATGACCGTCGCTGACTATGCCTTCTATGCCTTTGCCATCGTCACGGTGGCCGCGGGCCTTCTGGTGACGGTCAGCCGCAACCCGGTGCATTCGGTGCTGTGGCTGATCCTGGTCTTCCTGTCGGCGGCGGGGCTGTTCGTGCTTCTGGGCGCCGAGTTCGTGGCGATGCTTCTGATCATCGTCTATGTCGGCGCCGTCGCGGTGCTGTTCCTGTTCGTGGTCATGATGCTGGACATCGACTTTGCCGAACTGAAGGGCGAGATGGCGAAATACATGCCGCTGGGCCTTCTGGTGGGGGTGGTGATCCTGATGGAACTGGCCCTGGGCATCGGCGCCTGGGTGCAGGCCGACGGGGCGATGGGCCTGCGTCAGGCGGTGGCACCTGCGGCCGATCAGGTGGAAAACACCCGCGCGCTGGGGCTGCTGCTTTATGACAAGTATCTCTACCTCTTCCAGGCTGCGGGGCTGATCCTGCTGGTTGCCATGATCGGCGCCATCGTGCTGACCCTGCGCCACCGCAAGGACGTCAAGCGCCAGAACGTGCTGGCCCAGATGTGGCGCGACCCGGCGAAGGCGATGGAGCTGAAAGACGTGAAGCCCGGGCAGGGCCTCTAACCCGGGGGGCGCGCGGGCCGCGCCACCCACCAGTTGACCCGAGGGGGGCCGCTGCGCCCCGCCTGCGGACCGAAGACAACGGGCAAAGACCCGGAGGGACGTAAGATGGTAGGACTTGAACATTACCTGACTGTGGCGGCGGCTTTGTTCGTCATCGGGATCTTCGGCATCTTCCTGAACCGGAAGAATGTCATCGTGATCCTGATGTCGATCGAGCTGATCCTGTTGTCGGTCAACATCAACTTCGTCGCCTTCTCGTCCCATCTCGGCGATCTGGTGGGGCAGGTCTTCACCATGTTCGTCCTGACCGTGGCCGCGGCCGAGGCGGCGATCGGTCTGGCGATCCTGGTGGTGTTCTTCCGCAACCGCGGCACCATCGACGTCGAAGACGTGAACGTGATGAAAGGCTGATCGTGGAATTTCCGGTGCAACAGGGTTTGGCTGTTCTTTCGGTTGCTTGCTTTGCAACCGGAGCGTCTGCCTGCTTGCCACCGGACAAGCCTGCCTTTTGGCGTGACAAGCCGATATCGGTCGGGGATGACTGCTCATTCGACAATGCGGAAGGTGACTATTATTTCTCTGTCAACGGCAGGGCAGTTAAGGATTTGGGGGGGGGGCGTGTTGGTCAGCGTCTTCTGTCCAGTCACTTCTGCGGCTCAGCCGAATGGCTTCTTGTGGTGGATTGCAGTTCACAGGAAAGCATCTTGATAGCGGGTGGGGTCGATCCAGAAGATCCCGGGGATTTCGGAGGTGGGCCATCAACAACCGTTGATATGCTTTATCCTCCACGCGGAAAGGTCCGTCTGACCAAGTCGACGACGATCAAATCGCTTGAAGCTTTGGCGGACCGCGAGGGCTATGACCACTCGAGGACATTCGACGAGTGGATGAAATGGAACGGAGGCGGGAAAAAGAAGAATGCGTATAACCAGTTCTGCGGTTGTGCGCTCTTTTATCCCGGCACCCCAGGGGCGAGCAAATGACGCTTACGACGAATTTGAAAGGCTGAAGCCATGGAGAAAATCATCCTCCTCGCCCCGCTTGTGGGCGCCCTTATCTGCGGCTTTGGCTGGCGTCTGATCGGCGAGAAGGCCGGGCAGGTCATTGCGACCGGGCTGGTCTTTCTGGCGGCGGTGCTGTCCTGGATTATCTTCCTGGGCTTCGACGGCGAAACCCAGCACATCGTCCTTCTGCGCTGGATCGAAAGCGGCGCGCTGTCGACCGACTGGGGCATCCGGCTGGACCGTCTGACGGCGATCATGCTGGTCGTGGTCAACTCGGTCTCGGCGCTGGTCCATCTCTACAGCTTCGGCTACATGGCCCATGACGACAACTGGACGCATGAAGAGCATTACCGCGCGCGCTTCTTTGCGTATCTCTCGTTCTTCACCTTCTCGATGCTGGCGCTGATCACCTCGGACAACCTGGTGCAGATGTTCTTCGGCTGGGAAGGGGTGGGGGTCGCGTCTTACCTGCTGATCGGCTTCTATTACCGCAAGCCCTCGGCCAACGCCGCCGCGATCAAGGCCTTCGTGGTCAACCGGGTGGGTGACTTCGGCTTTGCCCTTGGCATCTTCGGCCTGTTCTACCTGACGGATTCGATCCGGCTGGACGATGTGTTCGCCGCGGCGCCCAAGCTGGCCGAGACCAACCTGCATTTCCTGTGGACCGAGTGGAACGCGGCGAACCTTCTGGGGGTTCTGCTGTTCATCGGTGCGATGGGGAAATCGGCGCAGCTGTTCCTGCACACCTGGCTGCCGGACGCGATGGAAGGCCCGACCCCGGTTTCGGCGCTGATCCATGCCGCGACCATGGTCACGGCGGGCGTGTTCCTGGTCTGCCGCATGTCGCCGCTTTACGAATATGCACCGCAGGCCACCGCCTTCATCACCGTTCTGGGCGCCTGCACCGCCTTCTTCGCCGCGACCGTCGGTCTGGTGCAGAACGACATCAAGCGCGTGATCGCCTATTCGACCTGTTCGCAGCTGGGCTACATGTTCGTGGCGGCGGGGGTGGGTGTTTACCCGGTGGCGATGTTCCACCTGTTCACCCACGCCTTCTTCAAGGCCATGCTGTTCCTTGGCGCCGGCTCGGTCATCCATGCGATGCACCATGAGCAGGACATGCGGAACTACGGCGGCCTGCGCAAGAAGATCCCGCTGACTTTCTGGGCCATGCTGATCGGCACGCTGGCGATCACCGGGGTGGGCATTCCGCTGACCCATATCGGCTTTGCCGGCTTCCTGTCGAAGGATGCGGTGATCGAAAGCGCCTGGGCCGGCAACCATTTCGCCTTCTGGGCGCTGGTGGTCGCGGCCTTCATGACCTCGTTCTACTCGTGGCGGCTGATGTTCCTGACCTTCTGGGGCAAGCCGCGCGGCGATCATCATGCGCATGAACATGCCCATGAAAGCCCCGCCGTCATGCTGGTGCCGCTGGGCGTTCTGGCGACGGGCGCGGTGTTCGCCGGGATGATCTGGTACGGCGTCTTCTTCGGCGATGAGGCGAAGATGCGGACCTGGTTCGCCATGGCGCCGGCCGCGGCGCATGGCAGCGAACACGGCGCCGAACATGGCGCCGAGGGCGAGGCCGCCCACGCCACCGCCGAAGCGCCGGCTGACGGCCATGCCACCGAGACTCCGGCCGAGGCGCATGCCACGGCAGAAGCCCCGGCCGATGCCCATGCCACCACCGAAGCCCCCGCGACCGAAGCGGCGACCGACCATGCCGCCGCCGATCACGGCCCGGCCGTGGCGCCCCCCGGCGCGGTCTTCATGGAGGTGCGCGGCATCGCCACCCTTCATGCCGCGCATGAGGCGCCGACATGGGTCAAGGTTTCGCCCTTCGTGGCGATGATCCTGGGCCTCCTGCTGGCCTTCCGCTTCTACATCCAGCGTCCCGACCTGCCGGGCCGTCTGGCCGCAGCGCAGCGCCCGCTGTATCTGTTCCTGCTGAACAAGTGGTACTTTGATGAGCTTTATGACTGGGTCTTCGTGCGCCCGGCCAAATGGCTCGGCCGTTTCCTGTGGCAGAAGGGCGACGGGGCGGTCATCGACGGCGCGCTGAACGGCGTCGCCATGGGGATCATTCCCTTCTTCACCCGGCTGGCCGGCCGCATCCAGTCCGGCTACGTCTTCACCTACGCCTTCACCATGGTTCTGGGGCTTGCCGCGCTCCTGACCTGGATGACCCTCGGGGGGCACTGAGAACCATGGATAACCTCCTGTCGATCATCACTTTCCTGCCGGCGGCAGCGGCGCTTGTCATGGCGCTGTTCCTGCGCGGCGACGATCCGGCGGCGCAGAAGAACGCCAAGAACCTGGCGCTGTTCGCCACGACCGCGACCTTCCTTGTGTCGCTGTTCCTGCTGGCGGGCTTCGATCCGGCCAACACCGAGATGCAGTTCGTCGAGGATTACCGCTGGATCGCCGGCCTCAGCTACCGCATGGGCGTGGACGGGATCTCGATCCTGTTCGTCATGCTGACCACCTTCCTGATGCCCATCACCATCCTGTCGTGCTGGGGTGTGTCGCATCGGGTGAAGGACTACATGATCGCCTTCCTGATGCTGGAAACGCTGATGCTGGGCGTGTTCATGGCGCTGGATCTGGTGCTGTTCTACCTGTTCTTCGAAGCCGGCCTGATCCCGATGTTCCTGATCATCGGCATCTGGGGCGGCCAGAACCGCATCTATGCCGCGTTCAAGTTCTTCCTCTACACCTTCCTCGGCTCGGTCCTGATGCTGGTGGCGATGATCGCCATGTACATGACCGCCGGCACCACCTGCATCGCGGGCTGCGGGCCCGACGCGGTGTCGCTGATCGGCTTTACCTTCCCGTCCGAGACCTTCTCGCTGGCCGGTATCCAGATCATCGGCGGCATGCAGACGCTGCTGTTCCTGGCCTTCTTCGCCAGCTTCGCGGTGAAGATGCCGATGTGGCCGGTGCATACCTGGCTGCCCGACGCCCACGTTCAGGCGCCGACGGCGGGTTCGGTGATCCTGGCGGCGGTGCTGCTGAAGATGGGGGGCTACGGCTTCCTGCGCTTCTCGCTGCCGATGTTCCCGGTGGCGTCCGATATCCTCAGCCCGCTGGTCTTCTGGATGTCGGCCATCGCCATCGTCTATACCAGCCTTGTCGCGCTGGCGCAGTCGGACATGAAGAAGCTGATCGCCTATTCGTCGGTCGCGCACATGGGCTATGTGACCATGGGGATCTTTGCCGCGAACCAGCAGGGCGTGGACGGCGCGATCTTCCAGATGCTGAGCCACGGCTTCATCTCGGGCGCGCTCTTCCTGTGTGTCGGCGTGATCTATGACCGCATGCACACCCGCGAGATTGACGCCTATGGCGGTCTGGTCAACCGGATGCCGGCCTATGCGCTGATCTTCATGTTCTTCACCATGGCCAACGTGGGCCTGCCGGGCACCAGCGGCTTCGTTGGGGAATTCCTGACGCTGATGGGCATCTTCCAGGTCAACACCTGGGTTGCCGCCGTGGCCACCTCGGGCGTGATCCTGTCGGCGGCCTATGCGCTGTGGCTCTATCGCCGCGTCGCGATGGGCGCGCTTCTGAAAGAGGCGCTGAAGACCATCCAGGACATGAGCCGGCGCGAACGCGCGGTCTTTGCCCCCCTTGTCGTGATGACGCTGCTTCTGGGCGTCTATCCGGCGGTGGTGACCGACATCATCGGCCCGTCGGTGACGGCGCTGATCGACAACTACCACGCAGCCCTTCCGCAGGTGGCGGAAGTTGCGGCCTCGCACTGAAGGACGAACCCGATGACCGGCGTTGATCTTCCCATTCTCCTGCCCGAGATCGTCCTTGCGGTCTATGCGATGGCCGCGCTGCTGTTCGCCGTCTATTCCGGCAAGGACAAGCTGACCACCGCCCTGACCTGGGTGACGGCGGCGCTGTTTGCCGCGATGGCCGCCTTCGTCGCGCTGCGCAACGGGGCAGGGGCGATTGCCTTTGACGGCATGTTCATCGACGACGCCTTCGCGCGCTTTGCCAAGGTGGTGATCCTGCTGTCGGCGGCGGGCGTTCTGGTGATGTCGCAGGACTATGTCTCGCGCCGGGGGCTGGACCGGTTCGAATATCCGATCCTCGTCGTGCTGGCCGTGGTCGGCATGATGATGATGGTATCCTCGGGCGACCTGATCGCGCTTTACATGGGGCTGGAGCTGCAGTCGCTGGCGCTTTACGTCATTGCGGCGCTGCGCCGCGACAGCGTGAAATCGACCGAGGCGGGGCTGAAATACTTCGTCCTTGGCGCGCTGTCTTCTGGGCTGCTGCTTTATGGCGCCTCGCTGACCTACGGCTTTGCCGGCACCACGCTGTTCTCGGGCATCTTTTCGACGCTGGACCATGGCGTGCCGCTGGGGCTGCTCTTCGGTCTGGTCTTCGTGCTGGCCGGTCTGGCCTTCAAGGTGTCGGCCGCACCCTTCCACATGTGGACGCCCGATGTCTATGAAGGCGCGCCGACGCCGGTGACGGCCTTCTTCGCCTCGGCCCCCAAGGTGGCGGCGATGGCGCTGATCGCGCGGGTGGTGCATGACGCCTTCGGCGGCATCCCCTCGGACTGGACGCAGGTGCTGGCGGTGCTGTCGATGTTCCTGGGCGCGATTGCCGGGATCGGCCAGAAGGACATCAAGCGCCTGATGGCCTATTCCTCGATCGCCCATATGGGCTATGCGCTGGTGGGTCTGGCCGCCGGTACGGCCGAGGGCGTGCAGGCCATGCTGATCTACATGGCGATCTATGCCACGATGAACCTGGGCACCTTTGCCTTCATCCTGTCGCTGGAAAAGGACGGCCGGCCGATCACCCAGATTTCGGCGCTGAACCTTTTTGCCCGCAAGGAACCGCTGAAGGCGCTGGCCATGCTGGTGCTGCTGTTCAGCCTGGCGGGCGTGCCGCCGATGCTGGGCTTCTTCGGGAAGTTCTATGTGCTGAAGGCGGCGGTTGATGCCGGCATGGTCTGGCTGGCGGTGGCCGGCGCGGTGGCCTCGGTCATCGGCGCCTTCTACTACCTGCGCATCGTCTATTACATGTATTTCGGGGCCGAGACCGACGGCGCCGAAAGCCGGATGTCGGCGGTGCAATGGCTGATGCTGGTGGGTGTGGCCGTGGTCATGGTGGTGGGCGTCGTCAACCTGTTCGGCATCGAACCGGCCGCGATGGCGGCGGCGGAGGCCCTTCTTGGCTGAGCGCGACCGGGGGGTTCACAGCCCCCCTGCCATCGGTTCATCGGACCGATGGCAAAGCCAGCGGACTGCCCCGTGGGATATTTGGGGAGAGAGGATGAAGCAGAAGGCGTTCTGGCCCGAGGGTCTGGGGCGCCTTGTGCTTGAGACGGCGGACAGCACCAATGCGCTGGCGCTGTCGGGAGGGTTGGCGGCGCCGGGCTGGATCCTGGCCGGCACCCAGACCGCCGGGCGCGGCCGCCGGGCACGGGCCTGGGACAGCCCGCGCGGCAACTTCCACGGCACGCTGCTGCTGGAACCGCAGGAACCCGCCGATGTCGTGGCGCTGCGCAGCTTTGTGGCCGCACTGGCGCTGCGCGATGCCTTCGTCGCGCTGACCGGGCTGCCCGACAGTTTCACGCTGAAATGGCCGAATGATGTGCTGCTGAACGGCGCCAAGGTGGCGGGCATCCTGCTGGAATCGTCCGGCATCGGGGGCAGGGTGCAGCGGCTGGCCATCGGCATCGGGGTGAACCTGATCGCGGCCCCCGATCCGGGCATGATGGAACCCGGCGCGCTGCCGGCGGTGTCGCTTCTGGCGGAAACCGGGCTGCGGGTGACGCCCGAGGCTTTTCTCGAGGCGCTGGCCGGTGCCTATGCCCGGCGCGAGGCGCAGTTTCTGGCCGGCGGCTTTGCGCCCCTGCGCGCCGACTGGCTGGCCCATGCGGCGCGGCTGGGCGAGGTGATCCGCGCCCGCACCGGGCAGGCCAGCCATGAGGGTCGGTTTGAAACCATCGACGCGGCCGGAAACCTGATCCTTGTCACCGCGGCCGGCCGGATGGAAATTCCGGCGGCGGATGTGTTCTTCTGAAGGGGGGCGGCGATGCTTCTGGCCATCGACTGCGGCAATACCAACACGGTCTTTTCAATCAGGGACGGGGCGCGCTTCATAGCCACCTGGCGGATTGCCACCGACCACAAGCGCACGGCGGACGAATATTTCGTCTGGCTGTCCAGCCTGATGATGCTGACGAAGACCGAGGCGCAGGTGACCGAGGCCATCATCTCATCCACCGTGCCGCGGGTGGTCTTCAACCTGCGCGTCCTGTGCAACCGCTATTTCGACTGCCGACCGCTGGTGGTGGGCAAGCCGGAATGCCGGCTGCCGGTGGCCCCCCGCGTCGATCAGGGCACGACCGTGGGGCCCGACCGGCTGGTGAACACGGTGGCGGGATATGACCGGCACGGCGGCGACCTGATCGTTGTGGACTTCGGTACGGCCACCACCTTTGACGTGGTCGATCTGGACGGCGCCTATGTGGGCGGCGTCATCGCGCCCGGCGTGAACCTGAGCCTTGAGGCGCTGCACATGGCGGCGGCGGCGCTGCCCCATGTCGATATCACTAAGCCGGCGAAGGCCATCGGCACGAATACGGTGGCCTGCATGCAGTCTGGCGTGTATTGGGGCTATGTCGGCCTGATCGAGGGCATCGTGCGCGAAGTGCGGCGCGAGCGCGAGCGGCCGATGAAGGTCATCGCCACCGGCGGCCTTGCCCCGTTGTTCGCGCAGGGAACCGCGCTATTTCATTCGGTCGAGGACGATCTGACCATGCATGGCCTCGTCCTGATCCACCAGTTCAACAAGGACAACGCATGAGCGGCGAACGCCTGATCTACCTTCCCCTTGGCGGCGCCGGCGAGATCGGCATGAACGCCTATGTCTACGGCTATGGCCGGCCCGGCAAGGAACGGCTTCTGCTGGTCGATCTGGGCGTGGCCTTCCCCGACATGGACAGCTCTCCGGGCGTCGATCTGATCGTGCCCGACATCGCCTGGCTTGAGGCGAACGTGGACCGGCTGGACGGCATCGTGATCACCCATGCCCACGAAGACCATATCGGCGCGCTGGCCCATCTGTGGCCGCAGCTGAAAAAGCCGGTCTATGCCCGCAAGTTCACCGCGGCGCTGGCGCGGCTGAAGATGGAAGAGGCGGGGCTGCCGCAGGATGCGGTGCATACCGTGGGCGCCCGGCCCGAGACGGTGACGGTCGGCCCCTTCACCCTGGGCTTCATGCCGGTCAGCCATTCGATCCCCGAAAGCGCGATGATCGTCATCGACACGCCGGCGGGCCGCATCATCCACACCGCCGATTTCAAGCGCGACCCGACCCCGGTGGTGGGTGAGGGCTGGGATGAGGCGGCGATGCAGGCATTGGCGGCCGAGAAGCCGGTCAAGGCGGTGATGTGCGATTCGACCAATGTCTTTTCCCCCCATGAAGGCCGCTCTGAGGCCACCTTGGCCGATCCGATCGCCGAGCTGATCCGCAGCCAGCCGGGCATGGTGGTGGCGACCACCTTCGCGTCGAACGTCGCGCGGCTGCGCACCCTGGCCGAAGCTGGCGTGGCGGCCGAACGCTCGGTCTGCCTGTTGGGCCGGGCGATGAAGCGCATGGTCGGCGTGGCGCAGGAAACCGGCGTCCTGACCGGATTTCCGCGCACCATCACCCCCGAAGAGGCGGTGGAACTGCCCCGGCGCAACCTGATGCTGATCGTCACCGGCAGTCAGGGTGAACGGCGCGCGGCCTCGGCCGCCCTGTCGCGCGGCAAGTATCTGGGGATCGAGATGCGGGAAGGCGACATGTTCCTGTTCTCGTCCAAGACCATCCCGGGCAACGAACGCGGCGTCCTGCGCGTGGTCAACGCCTTTTCCGCCATGGGGGTGGATGTGGTCGATGATGCCGGCGGGCGCTATCACGTCTCGGGCCATGCGAACCGGCCCGACCTTGAGCATGTCCACCGGCTGTTCCTGCCCGACATGGTCATTCCGATGCACGGCGAACACCGCCACCTGCGCGAACATGCCCGCCTTGCGCATGAGGCGGGGCTGGCCGCCGCCATCGCCGTCAACGGCACCATGCTGGACATCACCGGCGAGGTGCCGGTTGTGGCCGAATATATCGAGGCCGGCCGGGTCTATCTGGACGGCACGGCGCTGATCGGGGCGATGGACGGGGTGGTGCGCGACCGTATCCGGCTGGCGCTGAACGGGCTGGCCATGGTGACGGTGATCCTGGACGAAAAGGATCAGCTTCTGGGCGAAGCCTGGGTAGAGCTGATGGGCCTGCCCGAAACCGGCCTTGGCGGCCGCGCCCTGGCCGAGACCATGGAAGCCGAACTGACCGAGTTTCTGGAAAAGGCCGGCGGCAAGCTGTTGTCCGACGACGACAAGCTGGATGAGGCGATGAAGCGCATCGTCCGGCAGGTCGCCATGGAGGAAATCGGCAAGAAACCCGAGGTTCGGGTGGTGATCAGCCGGCTGGCCGCCGAATAGGCCGCCCCGCCGCTTGCCAGCGGCCCGGCCTTCTGTAAATTCCTTTACAGGAGGCGGCATGGGCATTTCGGCACTCACAGGATCGCGGCTGCGCGAAAGGCGGCTGGCGGCGGGTCTGCGGCAGGCCGACCTTGCGGCGCTGGCGGGGATTTCGGGGTCTTACCTGAACCTCATCGAACACAACCGCCGCCGCATCGCGCCCGATCTGCTCGACCGGCTGGCCGCCGCGCTGGGGGTGGAACCCCGCGCGCTGCAGGAA
>JACZKR010000441.1 GCA_014859945.1 Paracoccaceae bacterium
CCGTCAGCGCCAGCGCATCCGACAGGCTGTCGAGCGAGGCCGCTTCCAGATAAAGCCCGCCGGTTTCCTCGGCCAGACAGGCGACCTGTTTTCCCTCATCCGCCGTCAGGCCGAAGCCCACGACATGGGCGGTGAAATCGACGCCCGAGGCCTCAAGCTCACGCCCCAGCGCGCAAGGATCGGCCTGGCAGGTCTCCAGCCCGTCGGTGATCAGGATGACGGTGGCCTTCTCCTCGCTGGACCGCAGTTCTTCGGCGGCGCGGCGGACGGCATCGGTCAAGGGCGTCTTGCCCAGAAAGCGCATGTTGGCCGCCGCTTCGGCAATGGCCGGGCCGGTGCCCGGACCGGGCGGCACCAGAAGCTCGATATCGCCGCATTCGCCCTTGCTGCGGTGGCCATAGGCCATCAGCCCCACCTCGGCGCCCTCGGGCAACCGGTCCAGCACGCCTGCCAGCGCCTCACGCGCGATTTCCAGCTTGGGGCGCCCGTCGATCTGCCCCCACATCGAGCCCGATCCGTCCAGCACGATGATGGACCGGCCCTCGGCATGGGCGGGCGCGGCGGCGACAAGCATCAGGGTGCAAAGTGCTGCAATCAGACGGAACATGGCAATGACCTGCGGAAAGGGCGGAAGCAATGGCCAAGCCTAGCACGGCCCCCGCCCCGGTCAAACCACCGAACGAAAACGGCCCCCGCCATGGGCGGGGGCCGTCCTGCCGCGCCCCATGGGGGCGTGGGGCGCAGGCGTGGCTCTTTACATCGCGGGCAGCAGAACCGTGTCGATCACATGGATGACGCCGTTCGACTGCTTGACATCGGCGATGGTGACGGTGGCCACGTTGCCCTGACCGTCCTTGATCTTGATCTTGCCGTCTTCGACCATCGAGGTGAACTCGCAGCCGCCCACGGTCTTCACGGTGTGCATGCCGCCGTCATCGGCCGTCATCTTTTCGATGTCGGCAGCCATCGCATTGGCGGCAACGACGTGGCAGGTCAGGATCTTGGTCAGCTGATCCTTGTTTTCCGGCTTCAGCAGGTTTTCAACCGTGCCGGCCGGCAGCTTGGCAAAGGCCTCGTTGGTCGGCGCAAAGACGGTGAACGGGCCTTCGCCCGACAGGGTTTCCACCAGACCGGCGGCCTGCACGGCGGCGACCAGCGTGGTGTGATCGGCCGAATTCACCGCATTCTCGACGATGTTCTTGTCTTCGTACATCGCGGCGCCGCCGACCATCGGGTTTTCGGCGAAAGCCATCGAAGTGCTCAGGGCCAGGATCGCGGTGGCAAGACGGAATTTCATCGGGTCTCTCCCTTGGATGCGAGGCGGGACCATCCCGCCTTCAAGGGAGTTACGGGGCGGGCCGGGCAATGGTTTCACCCGTCACGCAGCCGTGATCACGATGTGATCTGGGCCGAGACGATCACCGGACCCGTGGGCACGCCGCCCGGCGCGCCGCCGGCCGGTTCGACGGTGACGGCCAGAACCCAGCCCGCCGGCGGGGTGGGGTAGGGCAGGCGCAGTTCGGCCCCGGCCAGCAGGCCCAGGCTGACCGGCGCGGCATCCGGCGCGATGATCCACAGCTCATGCACCTGACCATCGGGCGCCGGCGTTCCGGCGGTGCGCGTCACGGTCAGGAACTGGCCGTCGAAATCGGCCTGATAGACCAGCGCGACATCCTCGGTCGCCAGACGTGCCGTCACGGTGGCTGGCGGCGGCAGCAGAAGGAAGACCCAGGCCAGCGCC
>JACZKR010000442.1 GCA_014859945.1 Paracoccaceae bacterium
GCGCGGCGTCGAGGTGCTGGACCGGCTGGCGCAGAACATCGAGCCGGACAGGCAGGTCGCGCTGGTCACGGATCTGTGCAACACGATGAAGTTCGGATCGCTTTGCGCGCTCGGTGGTTTCACCCCATATCCGGTGATGAGCGCGCTGACCCATTTCCCTGACGACTTCGCGCGCGCCAAGGAGGCTGCGGAATGAAAGACTTCATCATCCCCGACCGCGACTTCGGCACCCCGGCCGCCAAATCCAAACAGATGGTCACATTGACCATCGACGGCTTTGACGTGACCGTGCCGGAAGGCACCAGCATCATGCGCGCCGCCGCCGAGATCGGCATTTCGGTGCCGAAGCTTTGCGCCACCGACAGCATCGACGCCTTCGGGTCGTGCCGCCTGTGCCTTGTGGAAATCGAGGGCCGCAACGGCACCCCGGCAAGCTGCACCACTCCGGTTGCGCCGGGGATCAAGGTGCATACCCAGAACAGCAAGCTGAAGCAGCTGCGCCGCGGGGTGATGGAGCTTTATATCAGCGACCACCCGCTGGACTGCCTGACCTGCTCGGCCAATGGCGATTGCGAATTGCAGGACATGGCGGGCGCCGTCGGCCTGCGCGATGTGCGCTATGAGGCGCCCCCCGCTGCTGAAATGGCCACCCATTTCCGGCCCAAGAACAACTCGGGCATCGCCAATCCGAACTACATCCCGCGCGACGATTCAAACCCCTATTTCAGCTACGACCCGCAGAAATGCATCGTCTGCAGCCGCTGCGTGCGCGCCTGTGAGGAAGTGCAGGGCACTTTCGCGCTGACCATCGAGGGCCGGGGTTTTGACAGCCGCGTCTCCTTCGGGATGAAGTCGGACAATGCGCTGGCCTCCGATTGCGTCTCTTGCGGCGCCTGCGTGCAGGCCTGCCCGACCGCCACGCTGCAGGAAAAATCGGTGATCGAGATCGGCACGCCCGAGCGTTCGGTCATCACCACCTGCGCCTATTGCGGCGTCGGCTGCAGCTTCAAGGCGGAAATGCGCGGCGACGAACTGGTGCGCATGGTGCCCTACAAGCATGGCAAGGCCAACCGGGGCCACAGCTGCGTCAAGGGCCGCTTTGCCTATGGCTACGCCAGCCACAAGGACCGCATCCTGAACCCGATGATCCGCGACTCGATCAACGATCCGTGGCAGGAAGTGTCGTGGGCCGAGGCGATGGAATTTGCCGCGAACCGGATGCAGGGCATCATCGCCAAACACGGGCGGCATTCGGTGGGCGTTATCACCTCCTCCCGCTGCACGAATGAGGAAACCTATCTGGTTCAGAAGCTCACGCGCGGTGTGTTCATGAACAACAATACGGATACCTGCGCGCGGGTTTGCCATTCGCCCACCGGCTATGGCCTTGGCCAGACTTTCGGGACCAGCGCCGGCACGCAGGACTTTGATTCCGTTGAACATACCGATGTCGTCATCGTCATCGGCGCCAACCCGACCGATGGCCACCCGGTCTTTGCCAGCCGCCTGAAGAAGCGCCTGCGCAAGGGGGCAAAGCTGATCGTCATCGACCCGCGCCGCACCGATATGGTGGACAGCCCCCATATCCGCGCCGCGCATCACCTTGCCCTGACTCCCGGGACCAACGTCGCCGTGGTCACCGCTCTGGCGCATGTGATCGTGACCGAGGGCCTTTTCAACGAAGCCTTCATCCGTGAGCGTTGCGACTGGGATGAATTCCAGGACTACGCCGAATTCGTCAGCCAACCGCAGCATGCGCCCGAAGCCGTGCAGATGCTGACCGGCGTCAAGGCCGAGGAACTGCGCGCGGCGGCCCGGCTTTACGCCATGGGCGGCAATGGTGCGATTTACTACGGGCTGGGCGTGACCGAGCATTCGCAGGGCTCGACCACCGTGATCGGCATTGCCAACCTTGCCATGCTGACCGGCAACATCGGGCGCCCCGGCGTGGGCGTGAACCCGCTGCGCGGCCAGAACAACGTGCAGGGCTCTTGCGACATGGGCTCTTTCCCGCATGAACTGCCGGGATACCGCCATGTGAAGAATGACAATGTCCGTGAGATTTTCGAAACCCTCTGGGGCGTGAAGATCGACAATGAGCCGGGCCTGCGCATTCCGAACATGCTGGACGCGGCGGTGGAGGGCACCTTCAAGGGTCTCTATTGTCAGGGCGAAGACATCCTGCAATCAGACCCCGACACCAAGCATGTCTCGGCCGGGTTGGCCGCGATGGATTGCGTGATCGTCCACGACCTCTTCCTGAACGAGACGGCGAATTACGCGCATGTGTTCTTCCCCGGCTCGACCTTCCTGGAAAAGGACGGCACCTTTACCAACGCCGAACGCCGCATCAACCGCGTGCGCAAGGTGATGGCACCGCGCAACGGCTATGCCGATTGGGAAGTGACGCAGATGTTCGCCCAAGCCATGGGCGCCAACTGGGTCTATACCCATCCCGCGCAAATCATGGAAGAAATCGCCATGACCACGCCGTCCTTTGCCGGCGTGACCTATGATCTGCTGGAGGAGAAAGGCTCGGTCCAGTGGCCCTGCAATGAAAAGGTGCCGGATGGCACGCCCCTGATGCACGTCGATGGGTTCGTGCGCGGCAAGGGCAAGTTCATCAACACCGAATATGTGGCGACCGATGAACGCACCGGCCCGCGCTTCCCGCTGTTGCTGACCACCGGGCGGATTCTGTCGCAGTACAACGTCGGCGCCCAGACCCGGCGGACGGACAACGTGGTCTGGCATGATCAGGACGTGCTGGAAATTCACCCCCACGACGCCGAGAATCGCGGCATCAAGGAAGGGGACTGGGTGCGCCTTGCCTCGCGCTCGGGTGAGACGACCTTGCGCGCCACCCTGACCGACCGGGTCAACCCGGGGGTGGTCTATACCACCTTCCACCACCCCGACACGCAGGCCAACGTGATTACGACCGATTATTCGGATTGGGCCACCAACTGCCCCGAATACAAGGTGACGGCGGTGCAGATTTCGCCCTCGAACGGGCCCAGCGACTGGCAGGAGGAATACAACGCCTTCGCCGCCCGCTCGCGCCGGATTGCGGCTGCGGAATGAAGACGCACCGCCCCATGCCGCGCCTTGCCTTCGGGCAGGGCCGGGCCTTTGAGGGCAGCCGCGAGCTGCCTGAAGAGGTGGCGGTGGCGATCAGCTATAACGGCTCGACCCAGGCGGTGATGATGGCCACGCCGGCCGACCTGACCGATTTCGCCTTAGGTTTCAGCCTGACCGAAGGCATCGCCACGCCGGATGAGGTTGAGACGGTCGAAGTGGTGGAAACGCCGCTGGGCCTTGACCTGCAGATCTGGCTGCGGGCCGAGGCCGAGGCGCGGCAGACCGCCCGCCGCCGCAGCATGGCGGGGCCTGTGGGCTGCGGGCTGTGCGGCATCGACAGCCTGGAACAGGCGCTGCGGCACCCGCGCGCCATTCCCGAACAGGCGTTTGCCATGACGCCTAGGCAGATCATGGCGGCCACCGCCGCCCTGACGCAGCATCAGCCGCTGCATGACACGACGCGCGCCGCCCATGCCGCCGCCTTCTGGCAGGACGGCCGGATCATCGCCGCGCGTGAGGATGTGGGCCGCCACAACGCGCTGGACAAGCTGATCGGCGCGGTGCGGGACGGGCGGGGCGGGGCGCTGCTGATGACCTGCCGCATCTCGATCGACCTTGTGCAAAAGGCCGCCGCCGCCGGGTTTCCGGTGATGATCGGCGCCTCGGCCCCGACCGCCGCCGCCGTGGACATGGCCGATGCCGCGGGCATCACGCTGATCGGGCTGGCCCGCGACGACCGCTTTGAAGTCTTTACCCACCCCCGCCGCATCGCACCGGAGGAATCCGCCCATGTCGCATGACGGACCGCATGCCAAGCTGATCTACATGGCGAACCAGATCGCCAAGTTCATGGAATCGAAGCCCCTTGATCAGGGGGTTCAGGGCCTGGCTGCCCATATCAATGACTTCTGGGAGCCGCGCATGCGCCGCCACCTGTTCGAGGTGATCGACCACGGCGGCCACGGGTTGCGCCCGCTGGTGATGGAAGCCGCCCCGCAGATCCGCCGGCCGGCCGAAGCGGCCTAACCCGATTTGCGCGACAGCGACATGTAGGTGAAGGTTCCGGTCAGGAACCCGATGGCGGCCAACAGGGCGGCCATGGTCATCTGATGGCCATCGGCGCTGCTGGCCGACAGGGCCAGATAACCGAAGGCCCAGAACCCGGACCAGCTGATGACACAGACGATGGCGACAAGCTTGTTCACCCGGACCTCCTCCCGAAAGGCGCGCGCTGCGGCAGAATAGCGCAGGGTTTGGCGATGTCGCGCAAATTCGTCTCTGCGCTGCGGCGGGCTATGCTGCGATGGCAACAAGGGCCATCAGGTGCCCGCCGGTGCGCAGCAGTTGCCCGCCAAGCGCGTCGCCGCTGGCGAAGGGTGGCACGGGGCGGGTGAACCGCGCCTGAAATGCCGTGCCCTGCCAGTCCAGCCGCAGGGTGTGGAAATCGAACAGGCTGCGGGTCAGCGCATATTGCGCCTTGTAGGCGGCTTCCTTGGCCACGAAAGCCTCAAGCAGCCCGGGCGCCAGTTCGCCGGGGGCAAGGATCGTCGGCGCCAGATCGGGCGCCAGGGGGGCCAGGGGCTCGGCATCAAGGCCCAGCCCGGCCCAGCGCGTGGCAGGGGCCATCACTGCAAGGCAAAGGCCCGCGCAATGGGTGATCGAGCCGGTCAGCCCCGCCGGCCATTCCGGCGCGCGGTCCGGCCCAATGGGGATGGCGGCGGGCGGCAGGCCCAGCGCCGCCATGGCC
>JACZKR010000443.1 GCA_014859945.1 Paracoccaceae bacterium
GCCCGCCATGGCCAGCCGCCCGCGCGGGGCAAAGATTGCCGCCTGCAGCCCCATCCCCTGCCAGTCGGCGCCGGGCCACAGCATGGCCGCCCGCGCCTGCCCCTGCGCCAGACCGGCGGCGTATTTCGGGTCCATCGCCAGGGCCAGCGCATCGGGGCCGGCGCTGGCCGGTTCCGCCGCGCAGGTGACGCGCAGCGACAGATCGCCCGCGGCCTCGGCCCCCAGAGCGGCGGCGATTTCAGCGATCGAATGGGGCATGGCAGGCTCCTCCGGCTATGGCCGAAGGATTAGCCCTGAACCGCGTCCAAGACCACCCCGGCTTCGGTCAGCGCCCGGAATATCGCGGCGTCACGGCCGTAGATGTCATTGCGGTAGCCCACGGCGCCGCGCGCATTCGGCCAGGCGGTGAAATAGACCAGATGCACCGGCACCTTCACATCGAGGTTCACCTGAGACTCGCGCCCGCCCGCCAGTTCCTGCCCGAAGGTCGCCTTGGGGTCGGCGCTTTGCCGGGCCAGCAGCGTATAGGCAAAGTCGAAGGGGTCGCCCAGCCGGATGCAGCCGTGCGAATAGGCCCGCACCTCATGCGCGAAAAGGTTTTTCGAGGGCGTGTCGTGCAGATAGATGTTGTACTGGTTGGGGAACATGAACTTCACCTTCCCCAGCGCATTGCCGTCCGACGGCGGCTGGCGCATCGAAAAGGGGAAGGACCGCGCCGAATAGGCCGCAAAGTTCACTGCGCCCCGCGACACCACGCGGCCCCGGCTGTCGATCACCTGAAGATGGCTGACGGCATTGGGGTTGCGCTGCAGAAGCGGCAGGTATTCCTTGACGATGATCGACCGCGGCACCCCCCACGAGGGGTTGACCACCATGTATTCCATCTGGTCGGAAAACTCGGGCGTCCGCTGGTCGGGGACGTTCTTGCCGATGACGGCGCGGGTCTGGAAGGTCACCGCGCCCTGATCGACGATCTTCGCCGTGAAATCGGGAAGGTTCACCCAGATATGCCGGTCGCCGCGCGGGGTCTCGCCCATCCAGCGCAGCCGCTCCAGCGCCACGACCACCGATTCCAGCCGTTCTTCGGCGGGGGTGTTCAGCGCGGCCAGCGTCGCCTCGCCCACCACGCCGTCGGGGGTGATGCCGTTGTCGGCCTGATAGCGCTGCACGGCGCGGACCATGGCGCGGTCAAAGCTGCCGGCGGCCGAATGGCCCAGATACCCCAGCGCCACCAGCCGGTCGCGCAGCGCCACGGCGCCCGCCCCGGTATCGCCCGGCTTCAGCGTGCCCGGCACCTTCGCGCCCCAGCCGCCGGCGGCGATGGCGGCCTCAAGCCGGAACTTCTCGCGCATCAGATGGGCATATTCGGGGGCATCGGGGCCAAGGCCCGCGAAGAAAGCCCAGGGGTCCGACCCCATCAGCCCGGCCAGAAGCTGAACGGCGCCGGGGCGGTCAATCTCGCGGACGATGGTGCGGTCCACCGATTTCGGGTCGATGGCGCCTGCCTCAAGATCGCCGGCGAAGGCGACGAAGGCGCGGCTCATCGCCACTTCCAGACGGCCACGGTCGCCCTCGGTCACCGCCTGACGGAAGGCGGCAATCAGCGCCTCACGCCCGTAGCGGCCGGCGGGCAGGCCCTGCGCCGATGCGCCGGCCAGCGCGGTCAGGAAAGCCTCGCGCCGGGTGGCATCGGCCTGCAACGCGACGCCACCGACCTCGTCGGCCACCGCAGCAGCACGATCGCGGTCGATGTCGACGACCGCCACCTTCGCCCCGCACGATGTCAGCGCATGGGCGGTCTGGCGACCCATGCCCAGGCCACCGCCGACGACGATGTAGCC
>JACZKR010000444.1 GCA_014859945.1 Paracoccaceae bacterium
CCCGGTCGGTCAGGTTCGCCGCCCGGGCCGGCGCACTGGTGACGGTGGCGATGCCGCGCGGCAGGTCGCCCCACAGATCGCCCAGCATCAGCCCCGCCTGCAACAGCGCGGCCGGGACATAGTCGGACGAAACGATGTCCAGCAGCCCCTCTTCGGCCAGGGTCTGCGCCGCGACATTGCCCGAATGCGACCCGCCCCGGATCAGGTTCGGCGCCCCCATCATCACCGCGATGCCATGGGCGCGGCAGGCCCGCGCGGCTTCGGTCGTGGTCGGGAACTCGGCAAAGCGGGCGCCATGGGCGGCCGATTGCGCCACGTGGCCGCCGGTGGTGTCGTCATGGCTGGCCAGCACCGCGCCATAGCGCCCGGCCGCCGCCACCGCCGCCGCCTCATGCGCGGGGCCCATCAGGTCGGACAGCGCCTTTTGCGCCGCGACATGGCCGGCGAACTCGGCATCGGAATAGCCGTGCTTGCCGCAGACATAGTTCTTCAGCTGCGTCAGGTCGCGGAACTGGCGCTGGCCGGGGGTGTGGTCCATCAGGCTGACGATGCCTACCCCGTCCTGGGGGCCGAACTTTTCCAGCTCGGCAATCAGGGTTTCCGAACAGACTTCGGCCCGCAGGTGCAGCTTGTGGCTGATCCGCAGGGCGCCGGCATCGCGCAGGGCGACGATTTC
Organism: Paracoccaceae bacterium; assembly: GCA_014859945.1. Lineage (GTDB taxonomy): Bacteria > Pseudomonadota > Alphaproteobacteria > Rhodobacterales > Rhodobacteraceae > Fuscibacter. The sequence continues at coordinate 677 of JACZKR010000444.1, forward strand.
ATCGGCCAGCGCCCGGGCATATTCGCCGTAGTTCCCCTTGGCCTTCGAGACCACCGACCCCACGCGCAGCGCGTCGAAAACCGTGGTGATGCCCACGCCCGACAGTTCGGCATCATGGGCGATGATCGCGGCGGCATGGGGCCAGCTGACCTTGGGGCGCGGCTCGATATGACGTTCCAGATTGTCGGTGTGCAGTTCAACCAGCCCCGGCATCAGAAGGTCGCCCGCCATATTCTCGGCGCCCGGCGGCACGGATGTGCCTTCGGCGATGTCGGCAATCCGCCCCCCGCGCAACAGAAGGCTGCCCGTCACCACCCGGTCCGGCAGGACAAGGCGGGCATTGGCTAGAACGGTTTCACGGGCAGAATCAGGCATGTCGAAGGTCCGGGGTTGCATGGGCAGGCCAAGGCGGCGGAAATGGCACCGGCGCGTCACATCCATGTGACAAAACCGGGCAAGGGTGGGCGGCATGAGCGATTTTCAACGTTACGCAATCTACTACGCGCCCCGCAGCGGCGCCTTTGCCGAAGCCGCGGCCGAATGGCTGGGCCGCGATCCGGCCACCGGGCGCGCGGTGCCGCAGCCCGATCTGCCGGGC
>JACZKR010000445.1 GCA_014859945.1 Paracoccaceae bacterium
CGGCAGGCGCCTCGGGCAGGCGCGGCGCGGCATGGGCAAAGGCGCCCCAGGGCAGCATCGCCAGGACCAGAAGCGCAAAGAGAAGAGGTTTAAGCAGGCGCATGGCCCCGAATCTGGGCGAAAGCGCCCGGAATGTCGAGATTGCGGCCGATCACATCCGGGTGTGGCGGCCCTTCACCGCTGACCCACGATCAGCCCCCCGGCATCGAAATGGCGCGGGAAGAAGGCGGCGGCGGCGGTCATCACCGTCGCCGTGGCCTCGTCCACCGCATAGGGGCTGGTCATCGTCATCATGTCCAGCCACATCCCCTCGCTGGTCACGCGCAGGATGCGGGCGGCGCGCTGGGGGTGGGCGGCATAGCCGTGTTCGGCGTTCATCCGGGCGCAAAGCGCCTCCAGCACCAGATTGTATTCGGCATCCTTGGCGCCGCAAAGCTCCTGATAGAAGGGCCGGCCCTGCGCCTCACCCCAGAAGCTGCACCAGGCCGACAGGCGGGCGGGCGTGCAGATGCGGGGGTTGAAATCGGCCCGCATCAGGGCATGCAACTGCTCGGGCGCCGAGGGGCCGGCGCCCTCCAGCGCCTCGGTCCAGTTCTGGCGGTATTCCTCGGCCAGATACAGCAGCGTCTCGGCCAGAAGGCGTTCCTTGCTCTGGAAGTGAAAATTCACCAGCCCGTGCGACAGCCCTGCCCGCCGCGCCACCTCGGTCAGCGTGGTGCGGGCATAGCCGGCGCCCGCCATCACCTCGATCGTCGCCTCGATCAGCTGCAGACGGCGCGCATCGCGCGGCAGCTTGCGCGGCGGCGGATCATTGGGCGCAGGGGGTTCGGCAAGGGCCATGGGCATCTCGGTTTCGGGGCCATTCTTCCTTAGCGCAAAGCGGGGGCGAGGGAAGGGGTTACGTTCTGATTGACAGCACAGTCAAAATAATGCCAGCCTGATCGCAGCGCAACAACCGATGGAATCCGGCATGCCGCCCCTGCCCCACCGCAACCTGACGAAGTCGAACGCCCAGTTCCGCCGCGCGGTGCAGAAGCTGCCGCTGGGGGTGTCTTCGACCTTCCGCTACTGGGGCGACGACCGCACGATCTATGTCGATCACGGCAAGGGCGGGCGGACATGGGACATCGACGGCAACGCCTATGTCGATTACCGGCTGGGCTATGGCCCGGCGATCCTGGGCTATGCCGACGACCGTGTGGATGCGGCCGCGCGGCGCGGGATGGAGGTGGGCGGCGTCTTTGCCCTGTCGACCGAGCGTGAGCTGACCGTGGCCGAGCGCATCTCGAAAATGGTGCCGGCGGCCGAACTGGTGCGCTTTTCCAACTCGGGGACCGAGGCGGTGATGGCAGCCCTGCGGCTGGCCCGCGCCTTCACGGGGCGCGAAAGCTATCTGCTGGTCGAGGGCGGCTATCACGGCCTCTTCGACGCCGCCATGTGGATGGCCGACATGGAGGGCTGGACCCCCGGCGGCAACGACGACCCCGAGGTGGTGCCCTATGGCAAGGGCATTCCGCCCACGGTGAAGAAGCTGGCCCATCTGGTGCCGATGAACGACCTGCAGCGGCTGGAAGACACGTTCCGCCGGGTCGGCAATCAGCTGGCAGCCATGCTGATCGAACCCATTCAGGGCAACTGCTGCGGCATCTCGGCCCGGGCCGACTATGTGCAGCTGGCGCGGCGGCTTTGCGACGAATACGGCGTCCTTCTGATCATTGATGAGGTCAAGACCGGCTTCCGCGTCGGCAAGGGCGGCATTCAGGGCATCCTGGGCGTGAAGCCCGACATCACCACCTTTGCCAAGGCCGTCGCCAACGGCTATCCGATTGCCGTGGTGGCCGGCCGGGCCGATGTGATGCGCACCTTCCGCTATGGCGGGGCCAGCCATGGCGGCACCTATACCGCCCATTCCGTCAGCCTTGCCGCGGCCGAGGAATGCCTGCGCATCCTGGACGAAACCCCGGCGCTGGAAACGCTGGCAGGCTATGGCCAGCGGCTGATGGACGGCATCTCGGCCATCCTGAACGCCCGCGGCATCGTGCATTCCTACACCGGCCACCCGTCGATGTTCGGCCTGTTCTTCGCGCCTGAACCGCCCGACAACTACCGCGCCTGGAAGACCAGCGATTATTCCTTCTACGACCGGATGGCCTATTTCCTGCATGATCTGGGCATCATCGTCGAACCGGATTCGCGCGAGCCGTGGTTCATGTGCGAGGCGCATGGCCTGGATGATACCTGCCTGACCGACACGCTGGCCGCGGTCGAGGCGGCGGTGGACCTGACGCTGGCCTATCCGGAGGCGGCCGAGTGAGCTATGACGCGCTGATCATCGGGGCCGGTCACAACGGCCTTGTCACGGCCTGCTATCTGGCGCGCGCCGGCCTGAAGGTCTGCGTCGTCGAGAAGAACGACTGGATCGGCGGTGCCGCCGTCAGCCGTGAGCTGTATCCGGGCTTTACCTATTCGAACTGTTCCTACGTCAGCAGCCTGTTCCGCCCCGAGATCATGCGCGACCTAGAACTGTCGAAGCACGGGCTTCAGGTGCTGCCTTACGAAGGCGGGGCGATGTTCACCGAAGACGGCGGCTATCTTGGCATGTTCCGCGACCATGACGCCAACCGGCGCGAGATGGCCCGCCATTCCCGCCGCGATGCCGAGGCCTATGATCGTTACGCCCGCGATATCCTGCGCCACTGCCGCTTCATCCGCCCGATGCTGATGCGCCGCCCGCCCGATCCGGCCAGTTTCCGGCCGCGCGACCTTGCCGAACTGGCATGGCTGGGCAAGCAGATGTTCGGCCTGTCGGAAATCGCCATGTATGACATGATCCGCTTCTGGACCATGTCGATCGCCGACTATCTTGATGAATATTTCGAACATCCGGTGGTGAAGGCCTATCAGGCGGTCGGCTCGATCATCGGCACCGCGCTGGGGCCGATGTCGCCGGGCACGGCCTATGTGCTTCTGCATCACGCGATGGGCGATGTGGATGGCAACGTCGGCGCCTGGGGCTATGCGCGGGGCGGCATGGGGTCGATCACCAAGGCGCTTGCCGCCTCTTTCCGCGCGGCGGGGGGTGAGATTCGGACCGGCAGCGGGGTGGATCAGGTTCTGGTCCGGAACGGCCGCGCCGTGGGCGTGGCGCTGGCCAATGGCGACGAAATCCGCGCCAGCCGCGTGGTGTCCAACATGGATGTGCGGCGCACCTTCCTGCGCCATGTCGAAGAAAAGGAACTGCCGGGCGAATTCGTCAAGCGGGTCAAGGCCTTCAAGACCCGTGGCTCATCCGGCAAGCTGAACATCGCGCTGGACGGGCTGCCGCGTTTCACCGCCCTGCCCGAAGGGGCGCCGAATGTGAAGGGCGACATGCACTTCACCGATTCCATCGAAAAGATGGAAGCCGCCTACGACGACTGGAAGGATGGCCGCTTCAGCCGCGATCCCTTCCAGGACATGATGATCCCCACCCTGATCGACCCGACGATGACCCCGCCGGGCAAGCATTTCATGTCCTGCTTCGTGCAATATGCGCCGCCCAAGATCGAGGGCCGCGACTGGACCGATGCCGACCGCGACGCTTTCGGCAAGGCCTGCCTTGACCAGATCGAGCGCGCGGCCCCCGGCTTCAAGAACCTTGTCCTGCATGTCGAGGTGCGCACCCCGCGTGAGCTTGAGGCAGAGGTCGGCCTGACCGAGGGCAACATCTTTCAGGGTGAACTGACCTTCGACCAGCTGCTCTTCAACCGCCCGGTGCCGGGCTATGCCGATTACCGCAGCCCGATCCGCGACCTGTGGATCTGCGGGTCTTCCACCCATCCGGGCGGCGGGGTGATGGGGGCGCCGGGGCGCAATGCGGCGGCCGAAATCCTGCGCGACATGAAACAGCCCGCGAAAGACATGAGCGATGCCTATGCCGTCCTTTGACACCATCGTCATCGGCGCCGGGCCGAACGGGCTGGCGCCGATGACGATGGTGTCAAAGGACGGCATAGGCATCGCTCATGTCTTTCGCGGGCTGTTTC
>JACZKR010000446.1 GCA_014859945.1 Paracoccaceae bacterium
ACCGCAGCCAGACCCGCCCCAGCGGCGGCAGGGCCAGATGGTCGTCATGCAGCGTCACTTCGGCGTCCGACAGGGCGTCATAGGCCTCGCGCACGCCATGGCTGCGCAGCCAGGCGCCCGGCAGGTGCTGCCAGTGTTCCGAGAAGTTGAACAGGCAAGTCAGCCAGCCCTCGGGCGCCTGCCGCTGCACGCAGAACACCGGGTCGCGCCCGGTGGGCAGGATGCGCGTCGGATGCGCGGCATGCAGGCCCGCCGTGACCCGGCGGCGGGCCAGGATGTGCCGCACCCCCAGGAAAACCTGGCTTGAGGGCGTATCGCCGCCATGCCGGGCCCCGGCCAGCGCCCAGTCCATCCGCGGCCGGTGCAGCCAGCGGCTGTCATGGGCGTGGTCAGGCTGGTCGCGGTAGCTGTAATCGTTCAGAAGCGCCAGTTCGTCGCCCATATAGATCAGCGGTATCCCTCCGAAAGCGGCGATCAGCGCATGGCCCATCAGGATGCGCTGCACCGCAAGCGCCGTTTCAGCCGGCGTCGCCGCCCGTTCCAGCCCCGCCAGCGAGGCGAAACTGCCCGAGATGCGCTTGTCGCCGGTTTCCTCGTTCACCTGAAACGGCGCGCCCTGCGCAAAGCTGCCGGGAAAGCCGCCCTCGTAGAAATCCGACAGATAGGCGCGGTGGGCCGGGCCCGAAAGGTGCAGCGCCGCCGCATCCTCATCGGTGATGGCCCAGCCGATATCGTCATGGCAGCGGATATAGGTGGCATAGGTGGCATTGGTCAGCCGGTCGGGGAAATGGCTGGCCAGAACATGGGCCATCAGCCGGGTGTCGCGGGTGGCCAGCGCCCCCCAGAACTGCACCATCAGGCTGTTGTGATAGGCAAGGTTGCCCTCTTTGCCGTCATGTTTCCCGCGGCCGAGATAGGGCAGCATTTCCTGCGGGCTGACAATGGCCTCTTCCAGATGGATCACCGCGGGGCAGGCGATGCGGCAGCAGGCGCGCAGGGCCTGCAGGATCATGTGAACCTCGGGCTCTGACTGGCAGCGGGTGCCCATCCGCTTCCACATGAAAGCCACCGCATCCAGCCGCAGCACGTCGGCGCCGTGGTTGGCTAGGTTCAGCATGACCTTGACGATTTCCAGAAAGACCTGCGGGTTGGCCCAGTTCAGATCCCACTGGTGTTCGTTGAAGGTGGTCCAGACCCATTTGCCGATCTCGGGGTAATGGGTGAAGTTGCCCGGCGCGTTGTCGGGAAACACCTCGACCAGCGAACGTTCATAGGCGTCGGGCAGGTCGGGGCTGTCGAACATCAGGTAGTAATCCTGATAGGCGGGGTCGCCGGCGCGGGCGCGCAGGGCCCAGTCATGTTCCTTGGCCGTATGGTTCAGCACCAGATCGACACAGACCGAGATGCCGCGTTGCCGCAGCAGGGTTGAAACCGCTTTGAAGTCCTCCATCGTGCCATAGGCCGGGTTGATGGCGCCGTAATCCATCACCGAATAGCCGCCGTCGGAATCGCCCGGGCGCGGTTTCAGGCAGGGCATGAAATGGACATAGGTGATGCCCAGATCTTCGAGATAGTCGAGTTTCCCCGGCACATCGGCTAAGGTGCCTGCGAACCGGTCGATGTAAAAGACATAGCCCGCCATTTCAGGCCGCTGGAACCATTCCGGCTCAAGGTCGCGCTTCAGGTCCAGCAGTTTCAGGTCGGCCGGCCGGGCCTTCCAGCCCTGCCGCAGTGCGGTTTCCAGATCGGCACGGAAGGCGGCATAGCGCGGATGGCTGCCATACAGCGCCTCAAGCATCGGCCAGAGGTCGTTGGCCGAGCGCGCGGCGCGCAAGCCGAAAATCACATCCTCGGATGCGGGTGCTCTGGCCATGGTGTCTCCTCCGGTTCCCCGGGGCAGACTAGCGTTTCCGAAACGCTTTGGGAAGATTCTCACTGACGATCAGCCGCGCCCCGGGTTGCAGGCGGCGGGCGATCCACAACAGGTCATCCGGCGCCAGCGCGACGCAGCCCGCGGTCGGGTAGCCCGGCCGCCGCCAGCGGTGGATGAAGATGGCCGAGCCGCGGCCCGGTTCGGCCTGCGGCCAGTTCCAGCCGGTGATCAGCACCAGATCGTAAAGCGGGTCCGGCCGGCGCAGCGCCTCATGGCTGAACGGGTGGGGGGCGCGGACCATCAGGTTGTAATCGGGGTCGCGCACATCGTCCGACCACAGATCGCCCGGACCGACCGGCACCGCCCAACTGGCCGGCCGCGCCATGCGGTCGGGGCGGTAGAGCATGCCGACAATCGGATGTGCGCCGGCGGGGGTGGCGCCGTCGCCTTCACGCTTTGCGCTTGCCGGCCGGATGCCGCCGCGCCCGATGGTGCAGGGCAGCACCCGCCCGGCAAAGCGCAGGCCCATCGGCGTCAGCACCAGATCGGCCGGCGTCACAGCAGATGCCCGGATTTCGCGGCCTTGGTCGCCAGATAGGCGGCGTTCTGCGCGGTTTCGCCCACTTTCAGCGGCACCCGTTCGGCCACGGCGATCCCGCAGGTTTCCATCATGGCGATCTTGCGGGGGTTGTTCGTCAGCAGCCGGACCGAGGAAAAGCCCATCCGCTTCAGGATCTCCGCACCGATGCGGAAGTCGCGTTCGTCATCCTCGAACCCCAGCCGGTGATTTGCCTCGACCGTGTCAAAGCCCTGATCCTGCAGGGCATAGGCGCGCATCTTGTTGGCCAGCCCGATGCCGCGCCCCTCTTGATTCAGATACAGCAGCACGCCGGCGCCTTCTGCCCCCATCTGCGCCAGCGCGGCGCGCAGTTGCGGGCCGCAGTCGCATTTCAGGCTGCCCAGCACGTCGCCGGTGAAACAGGCCGAATGCAGCCGCGCCAGAACCGGGGCGTCGCGGTCGGGGCGGCCGATCTCGATGGCGTAATGTTCCACCGTGCCGTCATCGGGGCGGAAGATATGCACGCGCCCGGCCTGACTGGCCACCATCGGCAGCCGGGCCGAGACCACCTCATCCATCGGGGCCAGCCGGAACAGTTCGGCGCAGTCGGGCAGGGCCAGAAAGGTCAGCCCCAGCCGCGCCGCCAGCGCCATGCCATCGGCCACCGGAACCATCAGCGCCGCCGGCAGAAGCTGCGCCGACTTGGCCAACTGAATGGCGGTGCGGTGCAGGTCGGCCCCGCCCTCGCGCAGCGAGGTCAGCGGCCCTTTCATCGGCACCCGCAGGTCATCGACCGGGTCGGCCACCGCCGCCAGCCAGTCCAGCCCCGCCCAGTCAGGCACCGCGATGCGGGCGATGTCGCCGTCATAGGCCCGGGCCTTCAGCGTCTCGGCCCGCCGCGCGGTCAACGCCAGTTCCGCCACCCCCAGCGCGCGCAGGTCGGCCAGCCGCGCCGGTGTCAGCGTCTCGATCGCGGCGGCCAGCATCGTCTGACCCTGGCCGGCCATCACGACCGGCAGGCCAAGGCGCAGGTCGCCACGGGCACGGGCAAGGCGTTCGGTCTGGCTGGGGGCAAGCGACATGGTGTTCTCCTGCCCCCTAGATAGGCCGAAGGTGACGGAATTGAAACATTTCCCGGCAGGCCGACACGACCGCGTGAGTCTTTTGCAGCATATCTTGCCGCAGGGCGTGACCGGGCGCAGATCAACCGCACAGCCACGGCCCAACAGGAGGACCACATGGCAACGCTGCGAAAGATCCTTCTCGTCGATGACGACGATGACCTGCGCGAGGCGCTGTCCGAGCAGCTGGTGATGACCGAAGACTTCGACGTCTTCGAGGCCCGCACCGGCGCCGAGGGCATGGAAAAGGCCAAGGCCGGCCTTTACGATCTGGTGATCCTTGATGTCGGCCTGCCCGACACCGACGGGCGCGAGCTGTGCCGGCGGATGCGCAAGGCGGGGGTAAAATGCCCTGTCCTGATGCTGACCGGGCATGATTCCGATGCCGACACCATTCTGGGCCTTGATGCCGGCGCCAATGACTATGTGACGAAGCCCTTCAAGTTCCCGGTGCTTCTGGCCCGCATCCGCGCCCAGCTGCGCCAGCATGAACAGTCCGAGGATGCCGTCTTCCAGCTTGGCCCCTACACGTTCAAGCCGGCTCAGAAGATGCTGGTCGATGCCAAGGACAAGAAGGTGCGCCTGACCGAAAAGGAAACCAACATCCTGAAGTTTCTCTACCGTGCCCAGTCGGGCGTGGTGGCGCGGGATGTGCTGTTGCATGAGGTCTGGGGTTACAACGCCGGGGTCACCACCCACACGCTGGAAACGCACATCTACCGCCTGCGCCAGAAGATCGAGCCCGATCCTTCGAACGCCCGGCTCTTGGTCACCGAAAGCGGCGGCTACAAGTTGGTCGCCTGACGAAAGCTGCAACAATGCGTCGGTTCCGGTCGCATTGTTGCCAGAATCGGGGGTTAGCTTCAGGCTATCGGCTGAAAGGCCCCAAAGGTTCCCCTTGCCGTGTCGGGGTTATGACACGGCTCCTCCCTGTTGGACCTGGCCGGGCATCTTGCCCGGCCTTTTTTTTCACTCCAGATGCAGGCGCAGGGCGATATAGGCCATGATCAGCAGGGCAGCACCCAGGCAGATCGCATAGGGCAGCTGCAGCGCCCCCACCGGACCCAGCCCCGCGGCGGCCGCCACGATGATGCCGCCCGTCAGCGCACCAAATGCCGAAGGCCCGGTGCCGAAGAAGCGATAGGCGGCATTCACCCGGCCCAGAAGCGGCGCGGGAATATGTCGCTGGCGGTAACTGACGGTGGCGATGTTCCACAGAAGTGCTGTGAACCCCTCAGCCATCAGGGCCGCGCCGGTGATCCATGCGCTTTGGGTCAGCGCCATCAGCCCGGCGGCAAGGGCAAAGCCTGATATCCCCGCCATCAGCCCGAATTTCGGCCCGGTCCGCCGCAGGATGGCCGGGCCGATCAGGCTGCCGGCCAGCCCACCGCCGGCGACAAAGGCCATCATCAGGCCATAGCCCGCGGCCTGCATGCCCAGAACCACCTGCGCATAAAGGACGACCAGCGCCCAGAAGATCGAGCCGATGAAATTGAACGCCCCCAGCGCCAGCGCCATCCGCCGCAGCGTCTGGTGGTGCCGCAGGAACACCAGACCCTCTTTCAGCGCGGGGCCGAAGGGCTGCGGCGCGCTGCGCGCCTCGTCCCGCGGGGCAATGCGGACCCGCATCATCAGCGCCACGGCCAGCGCCAGCCCGGCGGCCTGCAGGCCGAAGGGCGCGGCAATGCTGGCGCCGATCAGCATGCCGGCCAGCGGCGGCCCCATGAACTGACCTGCCACCTGCTCGACACTCCACAAAAGGCCGTTGCCGGCCTCAAGCTGATCCTTGGGCACCACGGCCGGCACGAAGGTTTGCGCGGTGTTGTCGCGCAATACCTCGGCCGTGCCCAGAACGAAGGTCAGCGCCGCCAGCCCCAGTACCGCCGGTGTGCCCGGGGTGCCCAGCAGGGCCAGCGCCATGATCGCGCCCGCCATCGCAATGCGGATCAGGTCACAGAAGATCAGCATGCGGCGGTGGTCAAACCTGTCGGTCAGCACGCCGGCGGGCAGGGCAAAGACGAACCACGGCGCCTGCCGCGACGCCGCCACTAGCCCCACCAGCACCGGATCGCGCGTCAGCAGCGTGGCCAGCCACGGAATCGCCACCGCCACCACCCCGTCGCCCAGGTTCGAGGCGGCTGCGGCCGAGAAGACCAGTCGGAAATTTCGGTTGCGGCGCAGCGGGGGCGATGTCATGGCGCAGCCTTTCCGCATGCGGGCGCGGCGGTCAAGCCACCGCCTTCGGGCCGCAACGCGCGGTTGTGACCAAAAAGCCATGGCCCGGCCGAACTTCGCCGCAGCGCCGCCAGCGCAATTCGTGAAGGGCGGATTCCGTGGTATGCAGAACTCACCTCCCTGTTGGACTAGGCCCGGCCCCCAAAAGCCGGGCTTCTTCTTTTTTCAGCCTTTCCCGCAGGTTCCCGGGTGCAGGGCGCGGGCTTTCCAGCCGAATCGCCTTAGGGTTGTATGCGGCGAAAGCGGGCAAATCCTGCGCCGCGGCGCCCTGAAATCCGGCAATCCTGCTTTGCAGGGCGGTTCTGCCGCGTCGCAGCATCAGCCTTCGTGCAACTGTCGCCAAGTTCGCGGAAGATGACGGAACTGTTGCGAACAGCTCTGCCAGGGGAAGGAACATCCGATGCGCCAGAAGGTCACCACCGCCATTTTCCCCATCGCGGGCATGGGCACGCGCTTTCTGCCGGCGACCAAGTCGATCCCGAAAGAGATCCTGACGCTGGTCGACAAACCGCTGATCCAGTACGCGATGGACGAATGCCGGGCGGCCGGCATCCGCGACATGATCTTTGTCACTGCACGCGGCAAGTCGGCGCTTGAGGATTATTTCGACGTCAATCCGGGGCTTGAAACCAGCCTGAAACGTTCCGGCAAGACCGAGTTGCTGGAGATCCTGCGCCACACCAACATCGACAGCGGCCATGTCGCCTATGTCCGCCAGAATCAGGCGCTGGGTCTGGGACATGCGGTCTGGTGCGCGCGCCGGCTGGTCGGGCGGCGGCCCTTCGCGGTGATCCTGCCCGACGATCTGGTGGTGTCGAACAAACCCTGCCTTGCCCAGATGATGGAGGCGCATGCCGAATACGGCGGTTCTGTCATCGCCACGATGGAGGTGGCGCCCGAACGCGCCTCGTCCTACGGGGTGCTGGATGTGGTGGAAACCATCGGCCGGGTGATGCGGCCGCAGGGGCTGGTGGAAAAGCCCGCGCCGGGCACCGCGCCGTCGAACCACGCGATCATCGGGCGCTATATCCTGACCTCGGGCGTGATGCGTCACCTGAACGCCAAGGCGGTGGGGGCGGGGGGAGAGATTCAGCTGACCGACGCCATCGCGAAGGAACTGCGCGACAAGCCCGGCTCGGTCATCGGCTACCGGTTCGAGGGGATGCGCTACGACTGCGGGTCCAAGGCCGGGATGCTTCAGGCCACCGTGGCGCTGGCGCTGGCCCGGCCC
>JACZKR010000447.1 GCA_014859945.1 Paracoccaceae bacterium
CGAAGCGCCGCCCGAAGCCGAGGTGGTCGAGACGCCCGAAGCCGAAGCCTCGCCCGAGGAAGCGACGACGCAGATCGTGACCGAAGCGGTGGAAACCGAGGAACAGGCGCCGCAACTGGCCCCCACCTCGTCGCGCCGGCCGCAGTCGCGCCCCGCGCTGGCGGCCGAGACGCCGGCGGAAGAGACCCCCGCCGAAACCGCCACTGAAACCCCGGCGCAGCCAGAGGAACCCGCCAGCGACCCCGAAGCCGATGCCATCGCCGCCGCGCTGGCCGAGGCGACGGCCGAGCCCGATCCGGCGCCCGCGCAATCGGGCCTGCCCGAAGGCCCGCCGATGACCGCCGGCGACATCGACGCGATGCGCGTCGCGGTGAAGCAGTGCTGGAACGTCGGCGCCGTCTCGACCGAGGCTATGGGAACCGTGGTCACCGTGCGGGTGGACATGCAGGAAAACGGCGTGCCCGACGCGGGCTCGATCCGGCTGGTCGATTGGTCGGGCGGCTCGGAAGCTGCGGCGCAGGCGATGTATGAACTTGCCCGCCGCGCCATCCTGCGCTGCGGCCAGCGCGGCTATCCGCTGCCGGCCGAGAAATACGCCCAGTGGCGCGAACTGGAACTGGTCTTCGACCCCAACGGCATGAGGTTGCGCTGATGCTGCGGGGGGCGGTGCTTTTTCTGTCGCTGCTGCCGGCACTGGCCGGGGCGCAGATCGCCGTGCCGAACGCGGCGCCTTCGGCCGCCGTCACCGGCCTGCCGGACTGGGCAACGGCCCTGCGCCATGCCGTGGCCGCCTGCTGGAACACCGGCGCCCTGTCGCCCGAGGCGCGGGCGACCGTGGTGACCCTGCGCGTGGGCTTCGATGCCGAAGCGCGGCCCTTGCCCGATGGCATCACCCTGCGCGCCGGGGCGCCGGTTTCCCCCGCCGCCCGCGAAACCTACGAATCCGCCCGCCGCGCGCTGATCCGCTGCGGGGCTGCGGGCTATCCGCTGCCGCCCGCCGACCGTGCCCTTTGGCAGGTCATGGACCTGACCTTCGACCCCGCCGCCATGGTGCTGCGATGACCGCCGCGCGCCGAATTCCGCCAAGGGGGAAGCTTTTGCCCCAAGGCCCCGAGACCTGCGGCGTCCCAGCCGCTACCCTGAACCCCTGACCGGATCGCATGAGGACCGCATGACGTTTCTGAAACACATTCCCGCCGCGCTGGCCCTCGCGCTGGCCGCGCTGGCCGCCGCGCCGCAGGCCATGGCCCAACCGCTGCGCATCGTCATCGACGAAGGCGTGATCGAGCCGATGCCCTTCGCCATTCCCGATTTCATCGACGAAGGCGGCGCCTCGGATTATGCCCGCGACATCGCCCGCGTCGTGGCGGCCGATCTGGCCGGCACCGGCCTTTTCCGCGAGATTCCGGCCGAGGCGCATATCAGCCGCGTCACCTCTTTCGGGGCGCCCATCGCCTATCAGGACTGGCAGGCGATCAACGCGCAGGCCCTGATCACCGGCGCCGTTCAGGCCTCGGGTGACCGGATCGTCGTCAAGTTCTACCTGTTCGACATCTACTCGGGCCAGCCTTTGGGCGAGGGCCTGCAGTTCGCCGGCACCCCCGCCACCTGGCGGCGGATGGCGCACAAGGTGGCCGACGCGGTCTATAGCCGCATCACCGGCGAAGGCGGCTATTTCGACAGCCGCGTGGTCTATGTCGCCGAAAGCGGCCCCAAGAACCAGCGTCAGAAGCGGCTGGCGGTCATGGATTATGATGGCGCCAATGTGGCCTATCTGACCGACAGTTCATCCATCGTGCTGGCGCCGCGGTTTTCACCCACCGGCGACCGCATCCTGTTCACCTCTTACGCCTCGGGCTTTCCGCAGATCTATCTGATGGACGTGGGCAGCCTGCGGGTGCAGTCCTTGGGCGAACAGCCCGGCACCATGACCTTCGCCCCGCGCTTTTCGCCCGATGGCAGCACCGTGGTCTTCAGCCTGGAACGCGGCGGCAACACCGACATCTACGCGCTCAGCATCGGCGGCGGCGGGCTGCGGCAGCTGACCAACGCGCCCTCGATCGAAACCGCGCCCTCGTTCAGCCCCGACGGCAGCCAGATCGTCTTTGAAAGCGACCGTTCGGGCAGCCAGCAGCTTTATGTCATGCCGGCAAGCGGGGGCGAGCCGCGACGGATTTCCAACGGGGCAGGGCGTTATGGCACCCCGGTCTGGAGCCCGCGCGGCGACATGATCGCCTTCACCAAGCAGAACCAGGGCCGCTTCCACATCGGCGTGATGCGCACCGACGGGTCGGAAGAGCGCCTGCTGACTGCCTCGTTCCTGGACGAAGGCCCCACCTGGGCGCCGAACGGCCGGGTCGTGATGTTCACCCGCGAATCCGCCGGGGCGGGCGGCCAGTCGGCGCTGTTCTCGGTCGATATCTCGGGGCGCAACCTGCGCCAGATCAAGACCGAGGGCGCCGCCTCCGACCCCGCCTGGTCGCCGCTTCTGCCCTAGGAAACGGCGCCTCGCGCCGTTTCCAATTGCCCGCAAACCTGCTAGATTTGGCCCATCGAGCCCCAAGAACAACAAGGACAGCCCCATGACCTTCCTGCCCAAAGCCCTACTGATCGTCGCGGCCCTCGGTCTTGCCGCCTGTAACAACCCAGACCGGTTCGGCGCGGGCGGTCCCGGTGCCGATGGAGGCATGGGCGCGGGCGGCATCGACACCACCGGCCTTGGCGACCCGAACGACCCGAACTCGATCGCCTATTTCAACCAGCGCATCGGCGACCGCGTGCTGTTTGCGGTGGACCAGTCCACCCTTTCGGCCGAGGGCCGGCAGGTTCTGGTGGGGCAGGCGGGCTGGCTGATGTCGCATCCCGACTATGCCATCATCATCGAAGGCCATGCCGACGAACAGGGCACCCGCGAATACAACCTTGCCCTTGGCGCCCGCCGTGCGGCGGCCGTGCAGGACTTCCTGATCTCGCAGGGCATCGCGCCCAGCCGGATGAAGACGATTTCCTACGGCAAGGAGCGCCCGCTGGAAGTCTGCTCGGATGAGACCTGCTATGCCAAGAACCGCCGCGCCGTGACGGTTCTGTCGATGGGCGCGGGGGCCTGATCCGATGCGCCGTCTGGCCCCGCGTCTGGCCCTGTGCCTGACCCTTCTGGTCGCGTCCCTGGGAACGGGGGCGCGGGCCGAGACGCTGGCCGATGTGAAGGCCGAGCTTTCGGCGCTGATGGCCGAGTTCAACGCCCTGAAAGCCGAGTTGGTGGCTTCGGGCGGGGCGAACATGGGCATCGCCGGCGGTGATGCCCTGCAGCGGCTGGACGCCATCGAGGCCGAGCTTATGCGGCTGACCGCCAAGACCGAAGAGATCGAACTCAAGGTCAACCGCGTCGCCGCCGACGGCACCAACCGCATCGGCGATCTGGAGTTCCGGCTGTGCGAGGCCACGCCGGGCTGCGACATCGCCACCCTGCCGGCCACGCCGCCCCTTGGCGGGGCGACCGATACCACCGCCACCGCCCCGGTGGCCCCCGCCGATCCTGCCCCCGCGACGGGCACCGGACCCGAGCTTGCCATGGGCGAGCAGGCCGACTTTGACCGGGCCAAGGAGGTGCTCGGTCAGGGTGACTTTCGCTCCGCCGCGGACCTCTTTGCGACCTTTGCCCAATCCTATCCGGGCGGGCCGCTGACGCAGGAAGCGCAGTATCTGCGCGGTGAGGCGCTGAGCCAGCTTGGCGAAACCGCCGAAGCGGCGCGGGCCTATCTGGATGCCTTCTCGGGCAAGCCCGACGGCACTTTCGCGCCGGACAGCCTGTTCAAGCTGGGGCAGGCGCTGGCGGCTTTGGGGCAGGTGCCCGATGCCTGCGTCACGCTGGCCGAGGTGGGCAACCGCTTCCCCGGCACGCCGGCGGCGGGCAATGCCGCCACCGCGATGCAGGGGCTGGCGTGCCAGTGACCGAAGACGGGGCGGCTGCCGATGCCGCCCTTCTTTCCCTGATCCGCCCGCTGGCCGAGGCGCCCGGCGATCTGGCCGTGGCGGTATCAGGCGGCAGCGATTCCATGGCAGCTCTGCATCTTCTGGCGCGCGCCTTCGGGCCGCGCCTTCATGCCGTGACGGTGGACCATGGCCTGCGCGCCGAGGCGGCGGATGAGGCGCGCTTTGTCGGGCAGGTCTGCGCCGGTCTGGGCGTGTCGCACCGGGTGTTGGTCTGGCAGCACGGCGTTCTGGCCGGCAACCTGCAGGACAGGGCGCGGCAGGCCCGCTACGGGCTGATCGGCGGTTGGGCGCGGGGGGCGGGGCTTTCCCGTGTCGTGGTGGCCCATACCGCCGATGATCAGGCGGAAACCCTGCTGATGGGCCTTGCCCGCGGCGCCGGGATTGACGGGTTGGCGGGCATGCGGCCCTGCTGGCAGGCGGATGGGCTGACCTGGCTGCGCCCCTTCCTGACCACCCCGCGCGAGGCGCTGCGCGCCTATCTGCGCCGCCACGGGCAGGGCTGGCGCGACGACCCTTCGAACGACGATGACCGCTTCACCCGCGTCCGGGCGCGGCGGGCGCTGAAGGCGCTGGCGCCCCTTGGCATCACCGGCGCGCGGCTGGCGGCCGTGGCGGGCCATCTGGCGCAGGCCCGGCAGGCGCTGGACCGCGCAGCGGATGAGGCGCTGGCCTTCTGCACCGATGAGGCCGCGGGCGCGCTGACGCTGCATCCCGGCCGCTTCGCCACCCTGCCGCCGGAAACCGCCCGGCGGCTGGTGCTGGGCGCCCTGCGCTGGATCGCCGGCCCCCCCCATCCGCCGCGTCAGGCCGATCTTGACCGCCTGATCGCCGCCATTGGGGCGGGGCGCGATGCCACGCTGGCCGGTTGCCGGCTGATCGGGCGGACTGCGACGCTCTGCCGCGAAGAGCGCGCGGTCGCAGGCCACATCACCCCGACCCATGCGGTCTGGGACGGCAGGTGGAGCCTGTCCGGCCCCCACTACCCCGCGCTGCAACTGCGCGCGCTGGGGGCCGAAGGCCTGCGCCTGTGCCCCGGCTGGCGCGCGACCGGCCTGCACCGGGCGGTTCTGGCGGCAACCCCTGCGGTCTGGGATGGCCCGCGGCTCGTGGCCGCACCGGTTGCGGGGCTTTCCGCCGGATGGCAGGCGATTTGCCCCCCGGTTGGCACGGCATTCAACAAGGTGCATTGAAGCTGCCCGGTTTATCTCTATCTTAGTCAGGAATTGCGGTGCGCGGCGGCGCGCCTCCCCTAACGGAGCTTCTCGTGGGCAACGCACGAAACATCGCCTTCTGGGTCATCCTGTTCCTGTTGATCCTTGCGCTCTTCAACCTGTTCTCGGGCGGGTCGGTCGCAACATCCGACCGCAGCGTCTCGTATTCCGAGTTCATGAGCCGGGTCGAAGCCGGGCAGGTCAGTTCCGTCACGCTGGATGGTGAGCGGGTCGAAGTCACCGGATCGGACGGCAGCCGCTATGTCACCATCGCGCCTTCGGATGCCACGCTGACCGACAAGCTGGTGGCCAAGGGGGTCGAGGTGCGGGCCGATCCGCAGGAATCCTCGGGCTTCATGTCGCTTCTGTCGCTGTGGCTGCCCTTCATCGTGCTGATCGGCATCTGGATTTTCTTCATGAACCGGATGCAGGGGGGCGGGCGCGGCGGCGCCATGGGCTTTGGCAAGTCGCGCGCCAAGCTTCTGACCGAAAAGCACGGCCGGGTGACGTTTGATGACGTGGCCGGCATCGATGAGGCCAAGGAAGAGCTTGAGGAGATCGTCGAATTCCTGCGCAACCCGCAGAAGTTCAGCCGTCTGGGCGGCAAGATTCCGAAAGGCGCGCTTCTGGTCGGCCCGCCCGGCACCGGGAAAACCCTCTTGGCCCGCGCCATTGCCGGTGAGGCGGGCGTGCCCTTCTTCACCATTTCGGGCTCGGACTTCGTGGAAATGTTCGTGGGCGTCGGCGCCTCCCGCGTCCGCGACATGTTCGAACAGGCCAAGAAGAACGCGCCCTGCATCGTCTTCATCGACGAAATCGACGCCGTGGGCCGCGCGCGCGGCGTGGGCATCGGCGGCGGCAATGACGAACGCGAGCAGACGCTGAACCAGCTTCTGGTCGAGATGGACGGTTTCGAGGCGAACGAGGGTGTGATCATTATCGCCGCCACGAACCGCAAGGACGTGCTTGACCCCGCGCTCTTGCGTCCGGGCCGCTTTGACCGGCAGATCCATGTGCCGAACCCTGACATCAAGGGCCGTGAGAAGATCCTGTCGGTCCATGCCCGCAAGGTGCCGCTGGGGCCGGATGTCGACCTGCGGACGATCGCGCGCGGCAGCCCCGGCTTTTCGGGTGCCGACCTTATGAACCTTGTCAACGAAGCAGCGCTGATGGCGGCGCGGGCGGGGCGGCGGTTCGTCACCATGATCGACTTCGAGAGCGCGAAGGACAAGGTGATGATGGGGGCGGAGCGCCGGTCGATGGTGCTGACGCAGGACCAGAAGGAAATGACCGCCTATCACGAAGCCGGTCATGCCATCGTCGGCATGGCGCTGCCGAAATGCGATCCGGTCTACAAGGCCACGATCATCCCGCGCGGCGGCGCCTTGGGCATGGTGATGAGCCTGCCCGAAATGGACCGGCTGAACTGGCACCGCGACCAGTGCGAACAACGCATCGCGATGACCATGGCAGGCAAGGCTGCCGAGATCATCAAGTGGGGTGAGGACTCGGTGTCGAACGGGCCGTCGGGCGATATCCAGCAGGCAAGCGCGCTGGCACGGGCGATGGTTCTGCGTTGGGGCATGTCGGATCTGGTCGGCAACATCGACTATGCCGAGGCGGCAGACGGCTATACCGGCAACACCGCCGGCTTTTCCGTCAGCGCCGAGACGAAGCGCCTCATCGAGCAGGAGGTGAAGCGCCTGATCGACGAAGGCTATGAGACCGCGCGGCGGATCATCCTTGAGAAGCAGGACGATTGGGAGCGTCTGGCGAAGGGCCTGCTGGAATATGAGACGCTGACCGGCGACGAAATCCGCAAGGTCGTTGCAGGCCAGCCTCTGGGCGGCGGCGATGATGACAGCGCCCGCGATGCCAGCGGCGGCGGCGGCGGGGTGGTCTCGATCCCCAAGACCCGCGCCCGCAAGCCCAAGGCCAGCCCCGAGCCCGAGCCTTCGGCGTGAGCGTGACGCCTTCGCAAGACTGGAACCCCGGGGCCTATGCAAGGTTCCGGGGTTTGCGTTTGCGCCCGGCGCTGGACCTGATCGCGCAGCTGGGCGACCTGCCGGCCGGCGATGTGGTGGACCTCGGTTGCGGCGACGGTGCGGCGGCCGGGGCGCTGGCCGCGCGGTTCCCGGACCGGCGGCTGGTGGGGGTGGATGCCTCGCCCGCCATGCTGGAAAAGGCGGTGGGCTATGGGCAGAAGGTGCTGGCCGATATCGCCCAGTGGCAGCCCGACAGCCCGCCCGGGCTGATCTTTTCCAACGCCGTCCTGCAATGGCTGCCCGATCATGCCGTGCTGATGCCGCGTCTGGCCGGGCTTCTGGCGCCGGGCGGGGTGCTGGCGGTGCAGATGCCGCGCCAGCAGGGGGCGCCCTCGCACCGCTTCCTGCGCGACATCGCGGCGGCGATGTTTCCCGACCGGTTCGAGTTTCATGGCTGGCAATCCCCGGTGGCGCCCGCCGCCGATTACTGGCGGATGCTGGCGCCGCTGGGCCGGGTGACCGCTTGGGAAACCGAATATGTTCAGGAACTTGGCCCGGTGGCCGAAGGCCATCCCGTCCGCGCCTTCACCGGATCGACGGCGATGCGGCCTTTCCTTGACAAGCTTTCGGCGGATGAGGCGCAGGCCTTCACCGCGGCCTACGACACGGCCCTGGAGGCCGCCTATCCGCGGCTGTCGGACGGCGGTGCGCTGATGCCCTTCCGCCGGGCGTTCTTCGTGCTGGAGATGCCGGGGTAGGGCGGCGCGCGTGGGGCAACGCGATGGACGCCCGCCCGCCGATTGCTATGCTGGCGCCAAAGCGACCAGACCGGAGGCCCGATGTCCGCCCTGAAACCCACCGCCTTCACCGGCCGGATCACCTGGCTGGGCATCGTCGCCGACCGCGACGCGGCGCTTGAAAGCGCCAGCCTGCCCCGCCTGACCGCCCTCTTTTCGGGACCAAAGGGCGAGGCGCATGGCGGGCTGACCCGGCCATCGTGTTCGCGCGTTCTGGGGCAGTATCCGCGCAATACCGAGATCAGGAACACCCGGCAGTTCGCCGTCCTGTCGCAGGAAGAGATCGACGCCATCGCCGCCGAAATGGGCCTGCCGGCGCTGGACCCGGCGCTGCTGGGCACGACCATGGTGATTTCCGGCATCCCGGACTTCAGCAACCTGCCGCCC
>JACZKR010000448.1 GCA_014859945.1 Paracoccaceae bacterium
ACAGGAAAGGCAATGCCTTTCCTGTTCCGCCCGGGCCCCTCTGTTCCACGCCAGACCGCCCCCCGAGACTCCGGCGGACCACCCTTCCGCAGCCCGCCTTCCCGGCCAAAGATTGTTTCCAAAACCGCACTGATCACGGGAAAACCGGGAAAACGATCATCATTTTCCTAAAAAGCGCCACAATCTGCCGGCAGTTTTCCGCTGAACAAGGGACAACCGGAAAGCCAGAACCATGCGCCCGACCCGTCTTCTGCTTGCACTTCCCGCCGCACTTGCCCTGTCTGCCTGCGCCGGGTCCGACCCGGCCGGCCGCGCCGCCAGCGTCGCCGCCACGCCGAACACCGGCAGCGCCTCGGCCTCGGCCGTCGTCCTGCATGCCCGCTACGCGGTGCAGGGGGTCAACGTGGTGGTGCCGAAATCGCTGAAAGTCTCGGAAGCCAACATGTTCTACCCCGTCGCCGACATCGTCTGGCGGGGTGAGCCGCGCGGCGACCGTTACGCGCAGGTTCAGTCCATGGTGACCGAAGCCGCCACCCGCGCCACCGGCACGATGAGCGAAGGCCGACCGGTGAACGTGACGATCGAGATCACCCGCTTTCACTGCCTGACCGAAAAGACCCGCTACACCGTCGGCGGCACCCATGCGCTGCATTTCCGCCTGACCGTCACCGATGCCGCCACCGGCATGGTGCTGGAAGGCCCGCGCGACGTGATCGCCGATGTAAAGGCCTCGGGCGGCGCCGCCGCGATTGCCGAAGAACAGGCCGGCCGCACCCAGCGGGTTGTCGTGGTCGACCGGCTGACCGATGTCATTCGCCGCGAACTGTCGACCGTGGTCACCGACCCCGAGGTGGTGGCCCGCGCGCTGATGGCGTCGCAGACCATGCCGGTCGGCACCAACTGAGCCTTTCAAGGCCCGCAGGAACAGGATAAGGGGAGGTCATGACGACCTCCCCTTCTTCCATTGACGAACCCGCCCCCCATGGCCGCCCCGTGGTGCGGCTGAAACCCAAGGCCGAGGCGCGGGCGATCCGCCACGGCTTTCCCTGGGTCTATGCCGACGAACTGGTGACCGACCGGCGCACGCAGGCGCTGGCCCCCGGCGCGCTGGCGGTGCTCGAGGATGCCGAACGGCGGCCGCTGGGTCTGGTCACGGTCAACGTGAAATCCAAGATCATCGCCCGGATGCTCGACCGCGATCCGGCGGCGGTGATCGGGCAGGACTGGTTTGCGGCGCGCCTGTCGCGGGCGCTGGCGCTGCGTGAGCGGCTGTTCGATGCGCCCTACTACCGGCTGGTCCATGCCGAGGCCGATGGCCTGCCCGGCGTGGTGATCGACCGTTTCGGCGATGCGGCGGTGATTCAGCCCAACGCCGCCTGGGCCGAGGCGCATCTGGCCGATCTGGCCACCGCGCTGACGGCGGTGACTGGCATTGCCACCATCGTCAAGAACGGCACCGGCCGGTCGCGCGGGCTGGAAGGTCTGGCCGAGGAAACCACGCTTCTGTCGGGCAGCCTTCCCGGCCCCGTGGCGGTGCCGATGAACGGCGCGGTCTATATGGCCGACCTTCTGGGCGGGCAGAAGACCGGGCTCTTCTATGACCAGCGCCCGAACCACGCCTTTGCCGCGCGGCTGGCGCGGGGGGCAAAAGTGTTGGACGTCTTCAGCCATGTCGGCGGCTTCGCCCTTGCGGCCCTTGCCGGCGGCGCGGAAAGCGCGCTGGCCGTCGATACCAGTGCGCCGGCGCTGGCGCTGGCCGGGCAGGGGGCCAAGGCCATGGGGCAGGCCGACCGCCTGGCCACCCGGCAGGGCGACGCTTTCGAGGTGCTTGAGGCGCTTGGCAGCGAAGGCGCGCGGTTCGATCTGGTGATCTGCGATCCGCCCGCCTTTGCCCCCGCCAAGCCCGCGCTTGAAGCAGGGTTGCGCGCCTATGAACGCATTGCGCGGCTGGCGGCGCCCCTTGTGGCGCCCGGCGGCTGGCTGGTCCTGTGTTCGTGCAGCCATGCGGCCGATCTGAACGCCTTCCGCAACGCCTCGGCGCGCGGCATCGGCCGGGGCGGGCGGCGTGGCCAGATTGTCCACACCGGCTTTGCCGGGCCGGACCATCCGGTGCTGCCGCAACTGGCCGAAAGCGGCTATCTGAAATCGCTGGTCTTCCGGCTGGACTGATGCGCGCGGTCCTGGACGCCTGCGTGCTTTACCCGACCGTCTTGCGCGAGATCCTGCTGGGGGTCGCCGCGCGCGGGCTTTATGAGCCGCTGTGGTCCGACCGCATCCTGCGCGAATGGACGCGCGCCGCCGACAAGATCGGCCCCGGCGCCATGGTCCAGGCGGAAGGGGAGGCTGTTCTGGCCCGCGCGGCCTTTCCCCGCGCCACCTTGCGCGAACAGCCCAACATCGAGGCCCGCGTCAGCCTGCCCGACCCCAATGACGAACATGTGCTGGCCGTGGCCATCGCCGGCCATGCCGATGCCATCGTCACCTTCAACGCACAGGATTTTCCGCGGCCGGTTCTGGCCGAATTCGGCATCGACCGCCGCGACCCCGACGGCTTCCTGTGGGAACTGTGGTCGCGCAACCCGGCCGAGGTGGCGGCGGTGGTGGCGCAGGTGCGGGATACGGCCGAGCGCCTGTCGGGGCAGGACTGGCCGGTGCGCAAACTGCTGAAGAAGGCCCAGCTTCCCAAACTGGGCAAGGCGCTGGGGGTCTAGCGCCGGCCCGCCCCCATCCTCTCTCTGCAAATATCCCACGGGGGTGCGGGGGTGTGAAACCCCCGCTCGCCAGCCGGCCACCCGCGGGCACGGGGGAACTTCTCACCGCCACAAGCCAGCGTTTCCTTTGAAGGAAACGCTGCGGAGCCTTCAAAGGCTCCGGCCCAGAGTTTTTTGAAAACTCCGGCGCCTCAGGCCGCCGTCCAGCGCCGTTCCATCGCCTCGATCGCGGCGATGCGGTCCTCGGTGGCCGGATGGCTGAGCAGCCATGCCGGAACCTGTCCGGCCGCGCGGCCGGTCAGCCGGCCCAGCTTGCGGAACAGCGAAATCTGCGGCCCGGTGCCGATGCCCGCCTTGGTCAGAAGGGCGGCGGCATAGGCGTCGGCCTCGAACTCATCCCGGCGCGACAGCCGCGCCATCAGCGCCACCGAAATCAGGTTGGCAAGCCAGATGCCGATGATCGGCAGAAAGCGGTTCAGCACCGCCGACAGCACCACGAAGACCGCGTTCTGCCCGGTGAAGTCGATCATCCGGCGGCGGATATGGCCCAGCGCGACATGGCCCAGCTCATGCGCGATGACGGCGGCCAGTTCCTCGGCCGTCACCTCACCGCGCTCTTTGCGCTGCAGAAAGCCGCGCGTCAGGTAGATCTGCCCGTCCGGCACGGCAAGCCCGTTCACCGGCTCGACCTCGAAGACGTTCACCCGGATCGCCGGCACCTCCAGCGCGCGGGCCATGCGGGCGGCCAGTGCCGCGATCTCGGGGTCATGCAGGGGGCGCGACTGTTCGGCCAGCCGCTTGCGCGTCTGCCAGACCGAAAACCGCAGCATCGCCAGCGCATAGGCGATGGCCAGAAGAACCGGAAGGACAAGCGCCGTCATCGGGCTGATATGGGACGGGCAGGCGGCGCGGTCAACGCCTGCGGTCGGCGCGGATCGCCGCGCGCAGCCACAGTCCCAGACCCAGCGCCACCACGCCCGCCGCCAGCACGCCCAGCGCCGAGCCTGCCAGCGCGCTGGCCGCCGCGATATTGCCGCCGAAGACATGGCCCAGCCCGGTGTAAAGCCCGGTCCAGACCGCCTCACCCGCCACCCCCCACAGGGTGAAGCGCGCCCAGCCAAAGCCCAGGCTGCCCGCCGTCAGGTTCACCCAAGGCCCCAGAGGCGAGAACAGCCACCGCGTCAGGAACACCGCCATCCCGCCGCGCGCCGCCATCATCGCCGCCGCCCGGTCCAGCGCCAGCGCCCGCGTGGCATCGCGCCTGACCAGCGCCAGAAGCCGCCCGCCGCCCGCGCGCCCCAGCGCATAGCCGATCTGGTCGCCTGCCACCGCGCCGGCCAGCGCCGCCGCCACGGTCTGCCACAGCACCAGATCGCCCGCCGCGGCAAAGCCCCCGGCCGTCAGCATCACCAGCGAGGCCGGAAAGGGCAGGGCAAGGCACGAAGCCAGCGTCACCCCCGCCACCAGCCACAGCCCCCAGGCCGGGATCAGGGCCAGCAGCGCCTCGGTCACGGCGCGGTCCCGGCGCTTTCGGCGCGGATCGCCGCCACCGCCGCCTCGGCCCTTGCCACTAGTTCGGCCACGGGAATGCCCTCGGCCGCGGCGATTTCCAGCAGCGACCGCGGACGGCCCGCGCCGGGCGCAATCCCCATCCGGGCGAACAACTCGTCCGGCGGCACCTGCCAGCTGTGCGCCACATAGCCCGGCGTCATCCAGGGCTGCACCGCCTCATCCCGGTGGCCGGCCCAATAGGCCGCCTGCACCGCCAGCCGCAGCGCGAAGAACAGCGTCACCGCCAGCGCCAGCGCGAAGGCCGAAAGCAGAACCGGATGCCGCCGCCAGACCGCCTTCATCGCAACATCCTCGTGCCGCGCGAAATGCCCTCCAGCGTCATCGGCACCATCCGCCCGCCGAAGATCTGCCCGATCAGCCGGGTCGAGGCGGTATGGTCCCAATAGGCCTCGGGCACCGGGTTGATCCACAGATGCTGCGGCCAGCTTTCGCAGGCCCGGGTCAGCCAGACGCTGCCGGCCTCCTTGTTCCAGTGTTCATTGGCGCCGCCGGGATGGGTGATCTCATAGGGGCTCATCGCGGCATCGCCGACGAAGATCGCCTTCCAGTCGCCGCCATAGGTGCGCAGGATGTCCCAGGTCGGCACCTGCGCATTCCAGCGCCGGGCATTGTCGCGCCAGACGCCTTCGTAAAGGCAGTTGTGGAAGTAGAACGGCTCCAGATGGCGGAACTCGGCGCGGGCGGCGCTGAACAGTTCTTCCATCACCTTCACATGGGGGTCCATGCTGCCGCCCACGTCCAGAAACAGCAGAACCTTCACCGCGTTGCGCCGCTCCGGCCGGGTCTGCACGTCCAGCCAGCCGTTGCGGGCGGTTTCGCGGATGGTGCCGTCCAGGTCCAGCTCTTCGGCCGCGCCTTCGCGCGCCCAGCGGCGCAGGGCCCGCAGTGCCACCTTGATGTTGCGGGTGCCCAGTTCCACCTGATCGTCCAGATTGCGGAACTCGCGCCGGTCCCAGACCTTGACGGCGCGCTGGTGGCGGCTTTCGTCCTGACCGATGCGCACGCCTTCGGGGTTGTAGCCATAGGCACCGAAGGGGCTGGTGCCGGCGGTGCCGATCCACTTCGATCCGCCCTGATGGCGGCCCTTCTGTTCGGCCAGCCGCTGGCGCAGGGTCTCCATCAGCTTGTCAAAGCCGCCAAGTGCCGCGATCTGCGCGCGTTCCTCGGGCGTCAGGTGCTTTTCGGCCAGCTTCTCCAGCCAGTCGCGCGGCAGGTCCAGCGCGTTCAGCACCTGATCTTCGCTTATCTGCTCCAGCCCCCGGAAGGCAGCGGCAAAGGCGCGGTCAAACCGGTCGAGGTGGCGTTCGTCCTTCACCATCGCCGTGCGGGCGAGGTAGTAGAACCCGTCCACGTCATAGGTCACCAGCCCCGCCGCCATCCCTTCCAGAAAGGCCAGGAACTCGCGCAGCGAGACGGGAACCCCCTCACGACGCAGGCTTTCGAAAAAGGGCAGGAACATCGGGGCCTCGGCAACCTAGTCGCAGCCATTCTGCGGCAGCGCCGGGGCGGTGTCGAGGGCGGGTGGCCTAGTCGCGGGCAAGGATGCGCGCCGCCATCTCGCCCGCCTCGAACCGGGCGCGGCGCAGGTAACGGTCAAGCGCCCCCGCCTCGGCCGCGGTGAAGGGCAGGGCGTCGGGCGTCGGGTCATCCGGGCCGATCAGCCGGCGCGGGTCCAGCCCGGCATCGGCCAGCATGGCTTCGATCTTCCAGGTGTTCGAGGCGATGGCGTGGAACGGCTGCCGCAGCACCATCGCCAGACAGACCGCATGAAACCGCCCGGTGATCAGCCGCGACCGTGCCCCAAGCTGGCGGGCAAAGCCCACGAAATCGCGCGGCGGGCCGAAGGGTTCGAAGGGCAGGGCGGTGCCGTCGCCCCGCAGCACCGCAGGTGGCGGGCAGGACAGCAGGCGCCCGGTTTCATCGTGCTTCATGCCCCACAGCCGGGTGCCCAGCGCCGCCGCATGCCGGGCCAGCGCCAGATTGGCCTCGGGCAGCACGGAATCGATCACCGCCGGCTTGCCGGTCAGCGCCTGCGGCGGCGCGAGGCCGGACTGGCACAGCGACAGATCGGGGCAAAGCGTGACCGCCAGCCCCCGGGCACGCGCCCATTCGGCCGAGGCGCTTTCGCGCACCCAGATGTGCCGGAACCCCCGCAGCGCCGCCACCATATCCGCGTCATTGTCCTGCAGCGTCGCGTTGATCAGATAGGCCGGCCGGCCCCGTTCCGCCGCCGCCCCGGCCAGCGCAGCCAG
>JACZKR010000008.1 GCA_014859945.1 Paracoccaceae bacterium
GCCATGCACCGGATGCGTGCTAGGGTGCTGCGGCCCGAAATCGACGGGGTGGCTGTCGCCGAAATCGGGGGCGGTGATGCGGAAGGCCGGGGCCTCGGCCTGCGGCGCGGGCGGGCGCGGGGCACAGGCGGCCAGCAGGGCGGCAAGGACAAGGCAGGAAAGAAGGCGGCGCATGGGCCAAGTCTGGCATGCCGTCGCGCCGCCGTCATCGGGGGTTGACCAACCGGGCGGGGAAATCCGCCGAGGGGTCAGCGGCCGAAATCGGCCTCGGTCACCACGCCGTCGCCGTTGCGGTCCATCATGGCGAACCAGTCCGGCGTGCGGCCGGTGAATTCATCGCGCGAAACGCGGCCGTCGCCGTCGGCATCGTTGAAGCCGCGCTGCATGCCGCCTTCTTCGGCCTTGCCGAAGCCCATGCCGCGGCCCTTGCCCTTGCCTTGGCCGCCGCCCGAGCCGGCAGCCATTTCTTCCCGCATCGCTTCTTGATCGGCCGCGCGCATGGCATCGAAGGCGGTGTATTCTTCGGGCGACAGGAAGCCGTCTTCATCGGCGTCGAAGCTGGTGAACAGGTCGTCGCGGCGGGTCTGCGCCTCGGCCAGGGTCACGGCGCCATCGCTGTCAAGATCCCAGTTCAGCACGAAATGGGCACCGGGCGAGGTCTGGGCCATGGCTGCGGCGGGCAGGGCCAGCAGGGCGGCAAGCAGAAGGGCGGGGGTGTGGCGGGGCATGATGATATCACATTCCTGATTAAGAATGTGATTGATACGCATGGCGCCCCGCCCCTCCGTCGCGTCAGACTGCCGCAGGGGTGGCGAATTCATCCCAGGCGGCCAGCGCATGGGCGGCATACATCAGCGCCGGCCCGCCGCCCATCTGCACGCACATCGCCAGAACCGATCCCAGTTCCTCGCGGCTGGCGCCGGCCCTCATCAGCGCCTCGACATGCAGGTTCACACAAGGCTCACACCGCTGGGTGACGGCGATGGCAAGGGCAACGAATTCGCGCTGCTTCTTGTCCAGCGCGCCATCGGCCAGGGCGCCGGCGGACAGGGCCTGAAAGCCCTTGGCGGTTTCGGGGTTCAGCTTGTGCAGCACGCGCAGTTCGCTACGGATTTCGGCGGTCTTCTGGCGATAGGTCATGGCGGTCTCCATTCGGTGCCGCCGGAATGGCGGGGCGACGCCGCCCGCGCCTTGACCTGAATCAATTACATTCCAGATAAGGAATGTATCGCCGCGTCACCCGAAGCGGGCGGGCAACAGCGCCGCCACGGTTTCGGCCGGCAGGGTGGACGCGCGGCCGGCGATCAGGTCGGCGGCCAGAAGGCTGGCGGCTGGCGAGGTCTGAAAGCCATAGCCGCCCTGACCGGCCAGCCAGAAGAACGAGGGCTCACGCGCATCCGGCCCGATCACCAGCACCCGGTCGGGCGCGAAGGTGCGCAGACCCGCCCAGTTCGAGATCAGCCGCGTCACCGGCTCGGTCACCATTTCCTCATAGCGCGCCAGCCCCTCGGCCAGAACCATGTCATCGGCCCAGGCGTCATGCGGGTCCATCGGATGTTCCTCGGCGGGCGAGACGATCAGCGCGCCGGCATCGGGCTTGGCATACCAGGTTTCGCCCACGCCGAACATCATCGGCCAGCGCGACAGGTCATGGCCGCCGGGCGCCGGGATGCGCGCCATCGACCGGCGGTTAGGCTGAAAGCCCAGCGGCTGGATGCCGGCCATCGCCGCCACCTGATCGACCCATGCCCCGGCGGCGTTGACCAGCATCCGCGTCTGATGCACGCCGGCGGCGGTGGTGACCTGCCACAGCCCGTCCCGGCGCGCGATGGCCGTTACCCTTGCGCCGGTGGTGATCTGCCCGCCGTTCGCCTTCGCCTCACGCGCGAAGGTCTGGATCAGAAGGTCGGTGTCGATGTCCCAGGCGTGATCGCCGAAGGCCGCCATGGCGACGGTTTCGGGGTTCAGGACGGGGACGCGGGCAAAAGCCTCATCCAGCGTGATCTGCGGCAGGTCCATGGCGGTGATGTCATCAGCGAAGGCGGCTTCCTCACCGGCCTTGCCAAGGATCATCAGACCGCGCGGCGCCAGCAGGTTTTCACCGGCGCGGAAATGATCGCCCGAGGCCATCGACAGTTCGACCACCGGCCGCAGCCCGTAGTTCGGCTCATAAAGCGCGGCAGACCGGCCCGAGGCATGGTGGGCCAGATGTGCCTCGGCCTCAAGCAGCAGGACGCTGCCCAGATGCGACAGGCGCGCGGCGGCCGAGACGCCGGCAATGCCGCCGCCGATGATCAGGAAATCGTGGGTCATGTCTCTTCCGTGCGGTCGGTGGCCGGGGGCGGCGCGGGGTAAAGCGCGCCGATCCGGGCCAGAAGGTCGGGGTCAGGTCTGATATGCAGCGCGGCCAGCGCGGGCGCAAGCTGACCTGCGTCGCGGGCCGAGATGATGGGGCGCGGCCGGGCGGGATGGGCCATCACCCAGGCCACGGCCAGCGTGGCGGGGTGGTGGCCGGTATCAGTCGCAAGCTGCGCCAACCCGGCGGCGGCACGGTGTGCGGCAGGGTCGGCATAGCGCGCGGCGTAACGGGCATCCTCGGCCAGCCGCCCGCTGCCGCCCGCGGCGTATTTCCCGGTCAGAAGCCCCGCGCCCAGCGGAGAATAGGAAAACACCGCCAGCCCCTGATCCTGCGCCATGGGCAACAGCTCTACCTCGGCCTGACGTTTCACCAGCGAATACATCGGCTGGATCGCGTCAATCCGCGTGCCCAGACGCAGGGCGATGGCCTGCGCCTTCATCACCGCCCAGGCGGCGAAGTTCGACAGGCCGATCGCGCCGATGACGCCCGCCGCCTGCAGGCCCGCCAGGGTTTCAAGGCTTTCCTCCAGCGGCGTGTCGCGGTCATGCCGGTGCAGGTAGAGAAGGTCGATGCGGTCCATGTCCAGCCGCCGGCGGCTGTCATCGACCTGCGCCAGAAGGTTCGCGCGCCCCGCGCCGCCCTGATAGCCGGCCTTGGTGGCGATGATCAGCCGCTCACGCTCAGCCATGGCCAGACGGCCAAGGATACGCTCCGATGCGCCACCGGAATAGCCATGCGCGGTGTCGAAATGCACGATGCCCGCCGCCCGCGCTGCGTGAAACAGCGCGGCCGAGGCGGCATCATCCGCGCGGGCGCCGAACTGCATACAGCCGAAAGCCATCGGCGGAGGGGCGGAAAGCAAGGGGGCCATGGCGGCAGGCTGCCACGGCCTGCCGGGGTGCGCCTGCCCGCAGGCGACACCCGGCGGTCGCGGACCGCCCTAGCCCTGCCGGGTTTCCTTCAGCTTGTCGATGCCAAGGGTCTTCAGCGCCAGCGTTTCATAGAAGGGCTCGGACGTGCCCTTGCGCAGTTTGCGGATGAAGTATTTCTCAAAGCCGATCTTGGCCAGATGCACCCATTTGCCCGAGGACGACCAGTTGACGTTGCGCGGCGGAATCTGCGGCTGGGCGACAAAGGCCACGCCCCCGTCGCCGAAGTCGGCCAGACAGACCGCGTTCCACGACCCGACCTGATCGGGCGCCTTGCCGCGCACCAGATTGCCGATGTTGTGGGCGGTGGCGGTGACCATGCTTTCGATCATGAAGCCGGTCTTCGGCACGCCGCAGGGCACCGGGGTGGGGCCCATCGGCGGGATGGCCACGCAGACGCCCACCGCAAAGACATTGGGATATTTCGGGTTCTGCTGGTGCTGATCGACGATGGTGAAGCCGCGCGGGTTCGACAGCCCCTCGATCCCCGAGACCGCCTTGATGCCGCGGAAGGCCGGCAGCATCATCGAGAAGGCAAAGGGCATTTCGCGCGTGGCCTTGACGCTGCCGTCATCGGCCACTTCCTCGACCGTCATCCTGCCGTCTTCAACCTTCTTCACCCGGGCCGAGGTGATCCATTTGATGTGCTTGGCGCGCATCTCGGATTCCAGAAGGCCCTTGGTGTCGCCCACCCCGTCCAGGCCCAGATGGCCGATATAGGGTTCGGCGGTGACGAAGGTCATCGGCACCTTGTCGCGGATTTTGGCCCGGCGCAGCGCGGTTTCCAGGATGAACAGGAATTCATAGGCCGGGCCAAAGCAACTGGCACCCTGCGCGGCACCGATGATCACCGGGCCGGGGTTCTTCAGAAGCTTCTCGAAGACCGCCCGCGCCTGTTCGGCATGGTCGATATGGCAGACCGACTGGGTGTAGCCGCCATGGGGGCCGAAACCCTCGATCTCGTCAAAGGCCAGTTCGGGGCCGGTGGCGATGACCAGATAGTCATAGGAAACCGAGGTTCCGTCGGCCAGTTCCACCCGGTTTTCGCCCGGGATCACCTTTTCGGCGGCGACGGCTTTGAAGTCGATGCCCTTCTTCGCCATGGTCGGGGCCAGATCGACGGTGATCTCTTCCCGCTGGCGCCAACCCACCGCGATCCACGGGTTCGACGGCACGAAGTGATACTTCGGCTCTTTCGTCACCACCGTGATCCGGTCTTCCTTGCGAAGCTGGTCGCGCAGCTCATAGGCCATGATCGACCCGCCCAGACCTGCCCCCAGAACCACCACATGCGCCATGCCCGCTCCTCCCGCGTTACGACTCTGCATAATATATACATTCGCATACATGAATTTGAAAGCCCTGTCATCTCTTGCGACAGGCTGACGCGGAGGCAAAGAAAAAGGCCCGCCGAAGCGGGCCTTTAGCGGGTCTTTCAGAGGATCACTTCGGAATGTCGCCGGTGATGCCTTCGACATAGAAGTTCATGCCCAGCAGGTCGCCGTCCGGCGCGGTGGCGCCTTCGGCCAGCCAGTCCGAACCGTCCTGCTTCTTGATCGGGCCGGTGAAGGGGTGCAGCGTGCCGGCGGCGATGTCATCGCGCACCTTCTCGGCGGCGGCTTTCACCTCGGCCGGAACCGCGTCAGTGATGTCGCCGATCAGCACTTCGCCCCCGGCGATGCCGGCCCAGACGTCGGACTGTTCGTAGGTGCCGTCCAGCAGCGCGCCCACACGCTCGACATAATAGGGCGCCCAGTTGTCAATGATGGACGAGACGCGCGGGCTGGGCTTGTAGGCTTCCATGTCCGAGGCCTGACCAAAGCCGATCACCGCGCCGCCTGCCTTGGCGGCTTCGGCCAGCGGAGCGGTCGAGTCGGTGTGGGCCGCGATCACGTCGACGCCCTGGTCGATCAGCGCCTTGGCCGAATCCGCCTCTTTCGCCGGGTCGAACCAGGTGAAGGCCCAGACCACCGACAGTTCGACGTTGGGGTTCACTTTCTTGGCGGCAAGGTAATAGGCGTTGATGCCGTTCATCACCTCGGGAATCGGGAACGAGCCGATGTAGCCGATCTTGTTCGACTTGGTCATCATCCCGGCGATGGTGCCCTGCACGGCGCGGCCTTCATAGAAGCGCGCGTTATAGGTCGAAACGTTCGGATGCTCACGCTTGAAGCCGGTGGCATGTTCGAACTTCACGTCCGGGAACTTGGCGGCGACGGCGTTCGTCGGGTCCATGTAGCCGAAAGAGGTGGTGAAGATGATGTTGCAGCCACCCAGCGCCATCTGGGTCAGCACGCGTTCGGCGTCGGCGCCTTCCGGCACGCTTTCCTGATACTGGATTTCCACCTTGTCGCCATAGGCCTCTTGCACGGCCAGCGCGCCCTGATGGTGCTGGTAGGTCCAGCCGCCGTCGCCGATCGGGCCGACATAGACGAAGCAGGCCTTCACCTTGTCCATGCCCGCGGCCATGGCGCCGCCCGCGGTCATCAGGCCAAGCCCCGCAGCGGCGGTGGCAAGAAGCGTTCTTCTCAGCATTTTCTTCTCCCGTTGGTGGGGGTGTCTGATGCACCCCGTTGATATATTGCGCCTTTCAGCGCGTCGCATGAAAGTTCTGCCCCAGTGCGGCCGGCGCGTTCAGCGCAGCCCGGCCCCGGCCCGAAGACATGATGACCAGCACGAGGATCGTTACCAGATACGGCGACATCGACAAGTACTCCACCGGAATCCGGCTTCCTGCTGCCTGAAGGTTAAGCTGAAGCACCGTAATGCCGCCGAAAAGATAGGCGCCGATCAGCGCGCGCCAGGGTTTCCAGCTGGCAAAGACCACGATGGCAAGGGCGATCCAGCCGGCGCCGGCTGTGATGCCGTCGACCCATTGCGGCACGCGCACAAGGCTGATGTAGGCGCCGCCCAGACCGGCCAGCGCGCCGCCGAAGGCAATCGCGCCCAGCCGGATCAGCCGCACCCGGTAGCCAAGGGCGTGGGCCGCCTCATGGCTCTCGCCGACCGCGCGCAGGATCAGCCCCAGCCGCGTCGCCTTCAGCACCCACCAGACCGCCGCCACCACCAGGATGGACAGATAGACCATCCAGTCATGGCCGAAGACGATCGGGCCGACGACCGGAATCTCGCGCAGGGTAGCCGGCAGCAGCGCGCCGGTCAGCGGCGGCTTGATGCCGTTGTAGTTCTGCCCCATCAGCGACGACAGCCCCAGCCCGAACAGCGTCAGCGCAAGCCCCGTCGCCACCTGATTGGCCAGAAGCACCTGGGTCACGAAGGCGAAGACCAGGCTCAGCGCCGCGCCGCCCAAGGCGCCGCCGACAAAGCCCGCCACCGGGCTGCCGGAATGGACCGCGGTGATGAAGCCGCAGATCGCGCCCATGATCATCATCCCCTCGACGCCCAGGTTCAGGACGCCGGCCTTTTCCGTCACCAGCTCCCCCAGCGCCGCCAGCAGGATCGGCACCGATGCCACCATCAGCGAGGCGATCAGGATGACCGGATTGATGCCACCAAAGTCCATGTCAGCCCCCCTTCGCCATGCGGATGCGGTAATTGGTCAGCACGTCCACCCCCAGAAGGAAGAACAGAAGCATGCCCTGGAACACCTGGATCGCCGCTGCCGGCAGCCGCAGGTTGGTCGAAGCCATCTCGCCGCCGACATAGGTCAGCGCCATCAGCACCCCCGCCAGCACGATGCCGATGGGGTTCAGACGGCCTAGGAAGGCCACGATGATCGCGGTAAAGCCATAGCCCACGTTGAAGTCGATCGAGATCTGGCCGGCAGGGCCCGTCACCTCGAAGAGGCCGGCAAGGCCCGCCAGCGCGCCGGAAAGCCCCATGCACAGCACGACCAGCCGGCTGGGGTTCACCCCGTGAAAGCGCGCGGCGCGCGGTGCCTGACCCGACAGGCGGATCTGGAAGCCGATGATGTGGCGCGACAGCAGCACCCAGGCGGCCACCGCCACGATCAGCGCGGCCACGCCCCCCCAATGCAGGCCCGAGCCCGCGATCAGTTCGGGGTTCGCCGCCGCCGGATAGCCGGAGAAGTTGCGGCTGCCCGGAAAGCCCATGCCTTCGGGGTTCTTCAGGAACCCGGTCGAGGCCTTGGCCAGAATGGTCTGGGCCACATAGACCAGCATCAGCGACACAAGGATTTCATTGGTGTTGAAGCGCGTCTTCAGGATCGCCGGGATCATCGCCCAGGCCCAGCCGCCGAAGGCGCCCGCCAGGATCATCAGCGGAAAGATCAGCCGGTTTTCCGTCGGATAGACCGCAAGGCCTACCGCCGCGCCGCAGATCGCGCCCATGATGTACTGGCCCTCGGCGCCGATGTTCCAGATGCCGGCGCGGAAGCCCAGCGACAGGCCGATGGCGATCAGGATCAGCGGCCCGGCCTTCACCAGCAATTGGCCGCGCAGGTAGAAGGCAAATTCACCGAAAAGCGGGTCCCAGAAGATGGTGCGGATCACCGCGAAGGGGTTGGTGCCCATAAGCGCGAACAGAAGCCCGCCGAAGAACATCGTCAGCACAACCGCCACGACCGGCGTGGCATAAAGCCAGAACCGCGAGGGGTTGGGTCTTTTTTCAAGCCTCAGCATGATGCGCGACCTCCATTCCGTGGGCGCCGCCCATCATCAGCCCGATCTCGTCGATGGTCAGGCCTTCCACCGGGCGCGGCTGGGTCAGCCGGCCCTCGTTCAGCACCGCAAAGCGGTCGGCAATCTCTAGCAGTTCGTCCAGGTCCTGGCTGATCACCACCACCGCCGCGCCTTCGGCCGCCCGGTCAAGGATGGCCTGCCGGATCGAGGCGGCAGCGGCCGCATCAACGCCCCAGGTCGGCTGGTTGATGACGATGACCTTCGGCGCCTGCATCAGTTCGCGGCCCACCACGAATTTCTGCAGGTTGCCGCCCGACAGCGCCCGCGCGGCCACATGGGCTCCGGGGGTGCGCACGTCGAAATCCTTGATGACGGCCTCGGCATAGGCGCGGGTGGCGGGCCAGTCGATGAACCCCTTGTTCGTCAGCCCCTTGCGGGCCTGCGCCGTCAGGAAGGCGTTCTCGATCAGGCTCATGTCGGGGGCGGCCGCATGGCCCAGCCGGTCTTCGGGGGCCGAAACCATGCCCGCCCGCCGCCGGTCGATCGGGCCAAGATCGCCCACCGGCGCGTCATCAATGCGCACGCGGTCGGGGCTGGCCCTCAACTCACCCGAAAGCGCCAGCAGAAGTTCATCCTGACCGTTGCCGGCCACGCCCGCGATGCCCAGAACCTCACCCGCCGCCACCGTGAACGCGACATTCTTCAGCGAGGTGCCGAAGGGAATGGGCGAGGCGACGGACAGGTCCGACACCCCCAGCATGACCTTGCCCTTTTCGCCCGGGCGCCGGGCCGGCGGGGTCAGCGTGGCGCCGACCATCATCTCGGCCAGTTCGCGCGCGGTTGAAGCGCGCGGATCGGCCGTGCCCACCACCTTGCCGCGCCGCAGGATGGTCGCGGCGTCGCAAAGGCTGCGGATTTCCTCCAGCTTGTGCGAGATATAAAGGATCGCCGTCCCCTCGGACGACAACTGCCGTAGGGTCTTGAAGAGAATCTCGACTTCCTGCGGGGTCAGCACGCTGGTCGGTTCATCCATGATCAGCAGTTTGGGGTCCTGCAGCAGGCAGCGGATGATCTCGACCCGCTGGCGTTCGCCCGCCGACAGGTCGCCCACCATGCGGCTGGGGTCCAGCGGCAGGCCGTATTCCTCGGACACCGCGCGGATGCGGGCCGAAAGTTCCTTCATCGGCGGCGGGTTTTCCATGCCAAGCGCCACGTTTTCGGCGACGTTCAGCGCCTCGAACAGGCTGAAATGCTGGAACACCATGGCCACGCCCGTGCTGCGCGCCTCTCCGGGTGAACCGGGGGTATATGCGGCGCCGTTCCATGTCATCCGGCCGCTGTCGGGTTTCACAAGGCCATACATCATCTTGACCATGGTGGACTTGCCGGCGCCGTTTTCGCCCAGCAGGGCATGAACTTCGCCCCGCCGGATGCTGAAGGTCACGTCGGAATTCGCCACCACGCCGGGATAGGTCTTGGTGATCCCCTCCACCGCCAGAAGGACGGTGCGTTCGTCGGTCATGCCTGTTTCTCCGTTCTCGCCCGTGCGCGGGCCTGGGAAAGGAAGTCCGCCGCGACTGAAATCGCGATGGCCTGGGGATGCTTGCCAAGGGCCGGTTCGCCAATGGGGCAGGTGATGCGGGAAATCTCGCCCGGGCCGTGCCCCAGCGCCGCCAGCCGGCTGCGGAACCGCGCCCATTTGGTGGCCGACCCGATCAGCCCGCAGGCGGCAAAGCCATGGGCCAGCAGCCGGTGGCACAGTTCCAGATCCAGCGCATGGCTGAAGGTCAGGATCAGATGCTCGGCCCCGGGGGGCGCCAGCGTCACGGCCTGCGCCGGATCGGGCACCGGAAGGATGCGGACATTCGGGGGGGCGGTGTCGGGATAACGGTCGGGGCCGACATCGACCCAGGTGATCTGCAC
>JACZKR010000449.1 GCA_014859945.1 Paracoccaceae bacterium
GGGTGGAAGGCCGCCGCGTCGCCTGACCTCAGCGCCGCGCGCCGGCCCGCAGCAGCGCGATGAACTGGCGCAGCAGGGCCACCCGGCGGGGGCGGAAATGTTCGCCCGTCGGGGTGACGCGCGACATGGCCTGCAGGTGAAAGCGGCGGAAATCCTGCCGCAGACAGCACCAGGCCAGCACCATCAGCGAGCGGTCCAGAAACACCACCGACAGGGGCCAGATGCGCCGTTCGGTGATGCGCCCGTCCCTGTCGGCATAGGCGATATCCAGCGCCTCTTCGTTCCAGCAGGCCTCGCGCACCGCGCCCATATGGGCGGGGGCGGCGGGGCGGCGTTCATAGCGGTAGGTCTGGCTGACCGCATGCACCGCCTGCCGCTGCACCCGTTCGGGCAGGGTGGCGGTGATCTTGGCCATGGCCGAGCGTGCCGCCTGCGCCAGCGCCGGATCGCCCGCCATCCCCGCTTCGGCCAGACCCAGCACCAGCGCCTCGATCTCGATCCGGGTGAACATCTGCGGCGGCAGCGCGGGGTCTTCGGCCAGCGTGTAGCCCAGCCCCGCCTCACCGTCGATCAGGGCGCCGCCCGCCCGCAACGCCGCGATGTCGCGGTAAAGCGTGCGCGGGGATACCCCGGTTTCTTCGGCCAGCCGCGCGGCCGTCACCGGCTGCGGCAGCATCCGCAGCGCGGTCAGAAGGCGGAAAAGGCGGTCGGCGCGGGCCATCGGATGCTGACGGAAACTGACAGGAGGGTTGCAGCATAAAGGGATCACACAGCAACTCAAGGAGAAGACGATGCTGACCCTGTTCCACGCCCCGCAAAGCCGCTCGACCGCGATTGTCACGCTGATCGAGGAAATGGGCATCGCCGACCGCATCGAGATTCGGGAAACCGACATTCCGCGGATGGATGGCTCGGGCCGCCGCGACCCGGCGAACCCCCATCCCGAAGGCAAGGTGCCCTGCCTTGTGCATGACGGCACGGTGCTGACCGAACGTGGCGCGATCATGCTCTATCTGACGGCGCTGTTCCCCGAAGCCGGCCTCGCGCCCAAGCCCGGCAACCCCAAGCGCGGCGAATATCTGACCTGGCTGTTCTGGTATGGCGCGGTGATGGAGCCGGTGCTGATCCTGGACTGGTCCAAGATCGAAAGCCCCGCCCTGCAGGCCAGCCTGCGCGGTGCGGCCGAGGTGGTGGCCCGCCTGCGCGCGGCGCTGGAAAAAGGCCCCTGGCTGCTGGGCGACGACTATTCGGCGGCCGACCTGCTGTGCCATGCGCCCTGGGCCTGGTTCCCCGAAGGCACGCCGGACGATCCGCTGATCCGCGACTGGGTGGCGCGTTGTCAGGCCCGCGCGGCCAGTGCGCGCGTCAAGGCCCGCGATGCGGCGGCCATGGCGGCGCGCGCGGCGGCCTGATCAGGCGGCGGCAATCGGGGTG
>JACZKR010000450.1 GCA_014859945.1 Paracoccaceae bacterium
GGTCCAGATAGACGCCGTTCGACCAGCCGAACCCGTCCTGCAGCGCATATTCGCCGCCGCCCGAAGGCGCCAGCGGGTCGATCACGTTGTATTTCTCGACGAACTTGCCGGTCGCGGCAAAGACCGCATCGCAGGTGGCCAGCCAGCGGCGGCGGATCTCTTCGGCCAGGTCGGTCAGCCCGTAGCGCCGCAACCCCTGCACCGCGATCCAGTTCAGCGGCGCCCAGCCGTTCGGCGCATCCCATTGCTGGCCCGAGGTCACATCGGTCATCAGAAGCCCCCCGGGCGCCAGCAGATGCCGCCGCAGGTGGTCCGCCGCCGCCTGCGCCTGTTCCGCCGTCGCCACCCCGGCCCAGAGCGGAAACATCCCCGCCGCCGTGGTGATGCCGGTCGGGCGGCCGTCGGCGATGGTCAGGTCGCGGAACCAGCCGTCATGAAAGAACCGCCCGCGGATGGCGCCCGCCCGGGCCCCGGCGGCGGCGCGATAGCGCGCCTCGCCCGTCACCTCGGCCAGCAGCTCTTCCAGCCGCAGGATCAGGCAGTTCAAATCAACCGCCCACAATTGGGTGGTGCGGATGGTGCCCAGATCGGCCGGATCGGTCAGCCAGCGCGATGAGAAATCCCAGCCGCTTTCGCAGGCCGCCCGCAGGTTGCGGTAGAACCCCGGCCGCGCCGCCTCGGCCGCCGCCATCTGCAGGTCATGGCCATACATCTCGACCCGCGGGCCGGCCTCGGCATCCCAGTAGCGGGCAAGCCCGCCGGTGGTATGGGGCGTTTCGGTGAAATAGCGGTATTCGGCGGCGATTTCGGGCAGGAAGCGGCGCAGCGCACCCATGCGGTCGCCGGTGGCGCGGCCCCAGTCCTCGACCATCAGGGCAAAGAACGGCGGCTGGCTGCGCGACAGGAAATAGCTGCGCATCCCGTTCGGGATATGGCCGTTCAGCCGGATGACATGGGCGAAATTTTCGAGCATGTCTTCCACCAGCGCCGTGCGGCCCGACCGCAGCAGGCCCAGCTGGGTAAAGTAGCTGTCCCAGTAATAGGCCTCCTGGAACCGCCCGCCCACCACCACATAAGGCCGGGGCAGCGGCAGCCGGGTGGAACGTTCCGCCGGGTCATCCGCCGGCCGCGTCAGATGGGGCCAGACCGCCTCAAGATGCTCCAGCGCCCCATGCGCGGGGTTGGTGCGATAGGCGCTTTCGGCGCCCCCCACCGGCCGGAACCAGCGTTTCCAGAAGGCCATCAGGTCCACCGGGCCTGCGGCCTTTTCGGCGCGGTAGGCCGCCAGAACCTGATCGGCCGGGGCCAGCAGCACGGCATCCGACAGCGCCTTGCCGTCAGGCCAATGCCCCGACAGATGCAGCGCCGTGAACAGCTCGCCCAGGGTCCGGTCCAGATATTCCATCACGCCTCCTGCCCGTCAGATCGCACGACGGGGAAAGGCGCGCAAGGATTCTTCAAAGCGGTTTGATTGGCGGATCGGCAAATGGCCAGCCGGTCAAGCCGAGGGATCGGAAGAGGTCTTCCACGGCAAAACTTGCCGAAACGTAATTGGAATTATCTTTGAACCAAATCGTAAAGGGATTGCCTTCCAACTCGAAGTCGATTTGTCGGACCGCTTCCGCGTCTCCTTTTTCGTCCGCAATGCGGCGTGCTTCCCCCTTTATGTTTGCGAACGTCCTGTACCTCTCCAACTCGTCTGACAGGATCGTATCCTTGCTGCCGATGATGGTCATCCCACCCACTCCCAGATTGCGTACGGCAGTCAGATCGGCTGCCATTACCGATATGCCGCGCGCGTCAGCCCCTTCTAGGTTAAATTCGAAGAGGTTGAATTTGTTCCTCGGATGATTGAGAACGGCCCGATCGAGCCGCACGCCGTGTAGTCGCGTCGAGATGAGAAATGCATGGTTGAGCAGGCAATTCTCAAGCCGTGCGCCCGAAAAGTCGGCATTGCTCAGATCACTGCCCTCAAATCGGCAACGCCACATCAGCGCGCCCCGAAACGCGCCTTTCGACAGGTCGAAGCCGTCAAAATCCACCTCTCGCAGATCAAGCCTGTAGCGCTGTCCGGCTTCGATCGCCTGCTGCGCCTCGGACCGCCGCTTGATGACGGTCGCGGCAAGCTGAAGGTCGATCCTCGGGCGTTTGCGTTCGAAAGGCAGTTCGGTCGGCGTCAGGTTCGCCGCCCGCGCGTTTTCGCGCAGATAGGCGCACAGAATCTCCATCACCCGCACATGATCGCGCCCGCCGTCCAGCGCGGTGGAATCCTGTGCGATCCGCTCCAGCGACAGGATCGCGCCGACCCGGACCTCGATGTTCGGCGCGGTGCGTTCCACGCTGCCGCCCTCATCCCGGGGCAGCTTGAGCGTCTTTTCTGCGCCCAGCTGCTCGACCGCCTTGTTGATCCGGTCGGTGATCTGGCCTTCCTGCTGCAGCCGCACGGTGCGGTGTTTCAGATAGGTGCCCCAGATCACGAAAGGTGCGCCCAGCAGCGCCGCCAACAAGGCGCCGATGCCGAACCCACCCAAAGGACCGGTTCGGGTATCATCGGGGTGCAGGATTTCCCAAGCCCCGGAATATGCCGAGACGATGGTCAGCGCGAGCAAGCCGGTCCAAAGCAGGGCGAACACCGCAGCAAGTGAAAGGGCCAGCGGCGACCACTTCTCCCACGGAGGGCTGCGGTAGCGGGACGAACTGGCAGAGATCACGGCATAGGCCAAAAGCCCCGCCAGACCCAGCGCCAGAATCCCGGACAGCGGCCAGAAGATATCCGGCGGGATCGGAATCTGGGTCGATGTCTCGGTCATTTTCGGTCCGAAAGCTGCCTGCTCAGCCTAGCTGGGCATCATCAAACGCGGAAGTTCGTTAATGAAGCGAGCGGGGGCGTTGCGCCAACCCCGGGGGCAGCGCGCGTGGAGACGGAAGGAAGACGCAAGGAAGACGGAAAGAAGACGCCCCTTCCGGCCCTTCTTGCCCGGCCGGCGGCCTTCCGCTAGGAACGGCGAAACCCCTGTTCCAAAGGCCCGCCCATGCGTCTGTCCCGCTACTTCCTGCCCGTTCTGAAGGAAAATCCCGCCGAGGCGCAGATCGTCTCGCACCGCTACATGTTGCGTGCGGGCATGATCAAGCAGCAGGCCGCCGGCATCTATTCCTGGCTGCCCCTGGGCTACCGGGTGCTGAAGCGGATCGAAGAGATCGTCCATCAGGAGCAGGTGCGGGCCGGGCATATCCCGCTGCTGATGCCCACCCTGCAACCCGCTGATCTGTGGCGGGAATCCGGCCGCTATGACGATTACGGCCAGGAAATGCTGCGCATCACCGACCGCCAGAAGCGCGAGATGCTGTACGGTCCGACCAACGAAGAGATGATCACCGACATCTTCCGGTCCCATGTGAACAGCTACAAGGACCTGCCGCTGACGCTCTACCATATCCAGTGGAAGTTCCGCGATGAGATGCGGCCGCGCTTCGGCGTGATGCGGGGGCGCGAGTTCCTGATGAAAGACGGCTACAACTTCGACATCGACCGCGACGCCGCCCTTCACGCCTATAACCGCCACATGGTCAGCTACCTGCGCACCTACGAACGCATGGGCCTGACGGCGATCCCGATGCGAGCGGCCTCGGGCCCGATCGGCGGGGATAATACCCATGAATTTCTGGTACTTGCGCAGACGGGCGAGTCGGAAGTCTTCTATGACGACCGGGTCACCGCGCTGAAACTGGGCAACCGCGAGGTCGATTTCGACAACCGCGCCGAGGTGCAAGGAATCTGCAAGGAATTCACGACACTCTATGCCCGCACCGACGAAACCCATGACGCGGCGCTGTTCGACCAGATTCCCGAAGCGCACCGCAAGGTGGGTCGCGGCATCGAGGTGGGGCAGATCTTCTATTTCGGCACCAAGTATTCCGCCGCGATGGGCGCGACGGTGGTGAACGACAAGGGTGAGAAGGTTCCGGTCGAGATGGGCAGCCACGGCATCGGCGTGTCGCGGCTTCTGGGCGCGATCATCGAGGCCAGCCATGACGACAAGGGCATCATCTGGCCCGAAGGGGTCACGCCCTTCCCGGTCGGGATCGTGAACCTGAAACAGGGCGACGGCGCGGCGGATGCGGCCTGCGCCGGTCTGGAAAAAGCGCTTCTGGCCAAGGGGTTGGAGCCGCTTTACGACGACCGCGACGAACGCGCGGGGGCGAAGTTCGCCACGATGGACCTGATCGGCCTGCCCTGGCGGATCACCGTCGGGCCGCGCGGGCTGGCCAATGGCGTGGTGGAACTGACCTCGCGTCGCACCGGCGAGTCCGAAGAGATGTCGCCCGAAGCCGCCGTGGACCGCATCGCGCAGATCTACGCCGGACGCTGATCAGGCTGATGGCCCTGAACTGCCGGTCCCCCGGGGGCCGGCAGTTTTCATTTGGCGGGTCGGGGCGGCCTCGTGCAGACTGGCGGCATGACAAAAGCCCCAACCCGCAAACCCCTTGTCCCCCCGGCCGACGGCGCGCCGATCCTGCTGTCGGGCGGCAATCCGCAGATCGCCAAGGGCGATGGCGACGGTCCGGTGCAGGCCTATATCGCCGCCATGCCGGGCTGGAAGCGGGCGGCGGGCGAAAGGCTGGATGCGCTGATCGTCCGCACCGTGCCGGAGGTGCAGAAGGCGGTGCGCTGGAACTCGCCCTTCTACGGCATGCCGGGGCAGGGCTGGTTTCTGAGCTATCATTGCTTCACCCGGTATATAAAGGTGGTGTTTCTCAAGGGCTCATCCCTGCATCCGATGCCGCCGGTCGGGTCGAAAGACCCCGACGCGCGCTATGTGCATATTCATGAGGGCGAGGCGGTGGATGAGGCGCAGCTGGCCCATTGGATCACGCAGGCGGCGGCCCTGCCGGGCTGGACGCCGTGACGGGGTGACAATTCTTCGGCGAAGAATTGTCGGGCGCGGAAGCGGGCGGGCGCAGGCTGCCCTGCCGCGCCTAACGGCGGGGTGGGGCAGCAATTCTTCGGCGAAGAATTGCCGGGCGGGGCATCAGGCCGGGGTCAGCCAGCCGTCATAGCTGACCACCGGGCCGATCAGGGGCAGGGTGATTTCGACGTGAAAGCGGAAGCGGCCGTCGCGTTCCCCTTCCCAAGATGCGCCGCCGGGCATCAGGGCGCGGGGCAGCGGCAGGCCCAGAAGGCTCCACCGCCGGGGGATGATGTTCAGCCTTTCGTCGCGGATCTGCAGGGCAAGGCCGAAGGCGAAGGGGCCGAAGCGTTCCACCACCAGATGCCGCATCCTGCCGCGACCCGCCTCCTGCGTCGATCGCATCAGGCGGGGACCAAAGCGGCGCGCCCATGTCTCGCGGCCGGAGGCGTCGGTGGTGAAGGTCACCGTGACCGGCTGTTGCCCGGCCTGCGGAAAGCCGAAGAGGCGCGCCACCACGGCGGCAAGGGGCGAGGTGCCGCGCGTCACCTGCGCCTCACCCTGCCAGACGGCGCGGGGGCCGGGGAGGTGCAGGGCCTGC
>JACZKR010000057.1 GCA_014859945.1 Paracoccaceae bacterium
GGGCGCTTCTCGCCCGCCGGGTCGGGCGCCGGCCTCTGTCTGGCGCGTTGATGCGGTCCCGTGGCAGCCGGCGCGCGTCGGGCGGGGAAAGGCAGTGCCTTTCCTATTCCGCCGCCAGCCGCAGCGCCGGCGGTGGCGACAGGAAGCGCCCGGCCAGCCGGCCCGACAGATAGGACAGCCGGCCACCGGCAATCGTCGCCTCGATCCGCCGGGTCTCGCGGCAGATCACCACCAGATCGGCCCGCAGCCCCGGCGCGATGCGGCCCCGGTCGGCCAGCCGCAAGACCCGCGCCGGCCCCGATGAGATCAGCCCCCAGGCCCGCGCGAAGGTCAGATGCCCCCGGTCGGCCAGCGCCCAGGCCGCCATGGCCAGCGCCGGGATGTGGTAATCCGAGACCAGCGCATCGCACAGCCCCTCGCGGATCAGCTCTTCGGCGGCGATGTTGCCGGCCTGCGAGCCGCCGCGCACCACGTTGGGCGCCCCCATCACCACCGGATCGCCGGCGGCGCGGGCGGCCTGCGCGGCGCGGCGACGGGTGGGAAATTCAGACACCCGGGCGCCGATCATGCTGTAGAATTCGCGGGTTTCGGCGTCGGGGTCGTCGTGGCTGCCATAGACCACGCCCAGCCGGTCAAAGGCTTCGGCCATCTGGCACAGGGCGCGCGGCACCTCACGCGCGCGGGCACGGGCGGTCTCCATCCGGTGGGCCAGCGCGGCGGGGTCAAGCGCTGCCTTGGCGGCCCATTGGGCAAAGCGGGCGGGCTGATGGCGCTGCATCGCC
Organism: Paracoccaceae bacterium; assembly: GCA_014859945.1. Taxonomy (GTDB): domain Bacteria; phylum Pseudomonadota; class Alphaproteobacteria; order Rhodobacterales; family Rhodobacteraceae; genus Fuscibacter. The sequence goes on from JACZKR010000057.1 coordinate 783, forward strand.
AGCCCCTCGCCCAGATGATCGTTGAAGACGACGTAACCCACACGGAACCGTTCCACCGCCGCGATCAGCCGGGCGGTTTCCTCAACCAGATGCGTCTCGGCCCGGATCTGCACGCGCAGGTCGGTCAGCCCGGTTTCGCGGTGGTCCAGCACGGCGGCCATCAGCGCCTCGGCCTGATCGGGGCCGCGATGGCCGCCCTCCCAGCTCCAGCTTTGGGCGAGAAAGGCCGTCGTCACGCCATGGGCCGCAGCTTCACGGTCGGTCGCCTGAAGGGCGGCGGCCATCGGGAAGGGCGCGGTGGGGCGGGGGAAGACCTGGCGTTCAAAGCCGTCGCCGTGCAGGTCGATGATGCCGGGCAGCACAAGATAGCCGGTCAGGTCCAGCTCGGGCAGGCGGTCATCGCGCAGCTGGCCCTCGGCCAGACCGATGGCGGCGCGCTCGATGCGGCCATCCATCAGCAGGTCAGCGCCGACAAGGCGCAGCGGGGGCAGGAAAGCGGTCATTCGGGCACCTGAAACGCGGGGTTGCCTGTGGATAACCCCGCGCTGCAACGGCGGTATGACAGATCAGCCGGTTTCGCCGGGTCCGACGGTCAGCGTCACGCGGTCGCCGGCAAACCAGGTGATGCCGTATTCCACCGGCCGGCCCTCGGGGTCGTGGTTGATCGCCACGCTGCGCAGGACGGGGGCGCCTTCGGGCAGGTCAAGCTGCAGGGCCAGCACCGGTTTTGCGGCCTTCGCCGTCAGCCGGGTCGAGGCGCGGGTGTAATCGGGCACCCCGCAGGCGGCCAGCGCCGCCGTGATCGAGGCGGTGTCGCGCAGCGCCTGCAACAGCCCCGGCAACCGGCCGGCCGGCAGGACCGAGCGGAAGGCCGCCACCGGCTGACCATCGGCGCGGCTGATGCCTTCGACGACATGCACCGGATCGCCGGGGGCAAGGGCCAGCGCCTCGGCCTCGGCCGCATCGGCAGGGCGGGTATCCAGCCGGGTGAAGCTGCGGGAAGGCGTGCGCCCCGCCGCCGTCACCGCCTGATGAAAGCGCACGCGGCGGCCAAGGGGGTAAT
>JACZKR010000451.1 GCA_014859945.1 Paracoccaceae bacterium
GCCCACACCCGCGCCACCCTGGCACCCGACCCGGCCCGGCAGACCCTGCATGACCGCCGCTTTGCCGTCTGGCAGCGCCTGACCGCGGCGATGGAGCCTTTCTGGGCCGACCTTGCCGGGATGGCGCAGCCATGACCGACGAAGGCCAGTATGACTACATCATCATCGGCGCGGGAACCGCGGGCTGCGTGCTGGCCAACCGGCTGACCGCCGATGGCCGGACCCGCGTGCTGCTGCTGGAGGCCGGCGGATCGGACCGCTATCACTGGGTGCAGATACCGGTCGGCTATCTTTACTGCATCGGCAACCCCCGCACCGACTGGATGATGAAGACCGCGCCCGAGCCGGGGCTGAACGGCCGCAGCCTGGCCTATCCGCGCGGCAAGGTGCTGGGGGGCTGTTCCTCGGTCAACGGCATGATCTACATGCGCGGTCAGGCGGCCGATTATGACCACTGGCGGCAGCTGGGCAATCCCGGCTGGGGCTGGGACGATGTGCTGCCGTGGTTCCGCAAGTCGGAAGACCATTGCGACGGCGAAAGTCCGCTGCATGGCGCGGGCGGCGAATGGCGGGTGGAACGCCAGCGGCTGTCCTGGGAAATCCTGCGTGCGGTGCAGGAAGGCGCGAAGGAATTCGGCATCCTGCCCCGCGCCGATTTCAACGACGGCTCGAACGAGGGGTCGGGGTTCTTTGAGGTCAACCAGCGGGCCGGCCTGCGCTGGAACACCGCGCGCGGCTTTCTGCGCCCGGCGCTGCGGCGGGGCAACCTGCGGCTGGTCAGCCACGCCCTTGTGCGCCGCCTCACGCTGGAGGGGCGCCGTGCCACCGGCGTCGAATGGCTGGCCGGCAACCAGCCCTGCCGCGCCCGCGCCGGGGCCGAGGTGATCCTGGCCGCCGGCGCGATCAACAGCCCCAAGCTGCTGGAACTGTCGGGCATCGGGCAGGCCGAACGGCTGGCCGGCCTTGGCATTCCGGTGCTGCATGATCTGCCCGGCGTGGGCGAGAACCTGCAGGACCACCTGCAACTGCGCACCGTCTTCAAGGTGCGGGGCACACGCACGCTGAACGACATGGCCGGCAGCCTCTGGGGCAAGGCGTGCATCGCGCTGCAATACGGGCTGACCCGCAGCGGCCCGATGTCGATGGCGCCCAGCCAGTTCGGCATGTTCACGCGGTCAGGCCCGGACCGCGAGACGCCCGATCTGGAATACCATGTCCAGCCGCTGTCCACCGACCGGCTGGGCGACCCGTTGCATCCTTTCCCGGCGATCACGGTTTCGGTCTGCAACTTGCGGCCCAGCTCGGTCGGCCATGTCCACGCCACCACCCCGTCGCCCGAGGTGCAGCCCGACATCCGCCTGAACTACCTGTCCACCGCCGAGGACCGCCGCATCGCCGTCGCCTCGATCCGGCAGGCGCGGCAGATCATGACGGCGCAGGCCCTGCGGCCCTTCGCCCCCGAGGAATGGCTGCCCGGCCCCAGTTTCGACAGCGATGAGGCGCTGGCGCAGAAGGCCGGCGACATTGCCACCACCATCTTCCACCCCGTCGGCACCTGCCGCATGGGCAGCGACGACGGCGCCGTGGTGGACCCCCGGCTGAACCTGCGCGGGATCGCGGGGCTGCGCGTCGCCGATGCCTCGGTCATGCCGCGGAT
>JACZKR010000452.1 GCA_014859945.1 Paracoccaceae bacterium
GGGGTGCTCTTCGCCTTTTCCGCCGCGCCGGGTGAGGTGGCCTCGGACGGGGCGGGCGATCATTCGCCCTTTGCCGAGGCGCTTCTGCGCCATTTCGCCACCCCGGGGGTCGAGGTGCGGACCGCCCTGACGCTGGTGCAGCAGGATGTCTATGACCGGTCGCGCGGGGCGCAGCTGCCCTATGTGGAAAGCGGTCTGCCGCGCCTGTTCTTCGCCGCCGCCACCGCCGATCTGGCCGAGCGGGACCGTCTGCTGATCGCCATGGCCGATCTGCCGCCTGACCTGCGGGCCGAGATCGAGACGCTGGCGGCGGAAAAGGACATGCCGCTGGCCCCCCTGTTCGGGGCGCTGTTCTCGGCCGATCTGGCCGGGGCGGGCCCCGAGGAACGGGCGGCGGCGCTGGTCGACAGTGCCGATGCCTTCCTGCGCTTTCGCCGCGAATTGCAGGCCCTTGCGCCTGACGACCCCGAGGTTGCCGCCCTGCGCGCCCGGGCCGAAGAGGCGCTGAGCCTGGGCGCCTATGCCGAGGCGCGGGCGGCGCTGGATGCGGCGGTGAAGATTGACGCCGGCGCCCGCGATGCCCTGCGTGACAATTACCGCGCCCGCACGCTCAGCCAGGCGCAGACCCATGCGCTGGCGGCACAGGCGGCGCGGGCCGATCTGGACTATCCCCGCGCGCTGGTCGATCTGAACGCCGCCATTGCGCTTTATGCCGAGCTTGAGGGGCCGGCGCTGCCCGATGCCGACCGCGCGGCCTATACCGATCTGATCTGGGATCAGGGCGATCTTTACCGGATGACCGGCTTTTCCGGCCTGGCGCTGGCCGCCTATCGCCGGTGGGAGGGCGTGGCGGCCGCCCGGGTGGCAGAGGCGCCGGACAACGCCGACTGGCTGCGCAACCATGCCGTCGCCCGGGTGAATGTGGGCGACATGCTGGCGGTGCAGGGCGATCTGGCGGCGGCGCGGGTGGAATATGACGCCGCGCTGGTCGTGGCGCGCGATCTGGCGGCGCGGCCGGGGGCCGAGCTGAAATGGCGGCATGATGTGTTCGTGGCCCTGTCCAAGGTTGCCGACATGTCGCAGGCGCAGGGCGATATCGGCACCGCGCTTTCCCTGCATCTGGAAGGGCTTCAGGTGCTGGAGGGGCTGGTGCGCGATTTCCCCGACCGGCGCGACGTGGCGCGCGATCTGTCGGTGGCGCATGACCGGGTGGGCGATCTGCGGCGCTTCTCGGGCGATCTGGCGGGGGCGATGGCGGAATATGAAACCGCGCTGGCCCAGCGGCGCGCTCTGGTGCAGGCCGAGCCGGCGAATGCCGGGTTCCGGGCGGAACTGGTGACCTCGCAGGACAAGATCGGCGATCTGAAGCTGGCGCAGGGCGACGGGCCGGGGGCGCTGGCGGTGTTCCGGGAGGGCATCGCCATGGCCGAGGCGCTGGTGGCCGACGATCCGGGCAACATGGCGCTGCGGCGCGACCTGTCGCGGATGCGGCTGAAGCTGGGCGATGCGCTGCAGGCCACCGGCGATGTGGCGGGGGCGCGGGCCGCCTGGGATGCCGCGCTGGCCGAGCGGCGGGCGCTGGTCGCCGCCGACCCGGGCAATGCCGATTGGCTGCGCGATCTGTCCACCGCGCAGGAACGGCTGGGCACCCAGGCGATGAACGCGGGTGATTTCGCGGGCGCGGCGGCGGCCTTTGCCGAGACGCTGGAGGTGGCGCGGCAGCTGGTGGCGCTGGACCCTTCGAACGCCGACCGTCAGCGCGACCTGACGATCGCGCTGGACCGGCTGGGCGATCTGGCGGTGCGTCAGGGCGACTGGGCGGGGGCTGCGGGCTATTACGCCGAAAGCTTCGAAATGACCCGCGCCAAGGCCGACAGCGATCCGCAGAATGCCGAATGGCAGTTCGATCTGGTGGCGGGGCTGGTGCGGATGGCGATGTTCGACACCGCGCCCCGGGTGAAGCTGGAGGAGGCGCGCGACATCCTTCTGCGGCTGGAGGCCGAGGGACGGGTCGACCCGGCGCGGCTGGGCTGGCGGAAGCTGGTCGAGGATCTGCTGGCGCAGCAGGCGCCGTGAGGGGCAGGTGGACCCCGGGCGGATCAGGAAACGCACCGCCTTTCCCCGCCCGCAGCGACCAAGCCGCCACAAGACCGTCAGCCGGAACTCATGACATAGGCCGGCGCCCGACCCGGCGGGCGAGAAGCGCCTGCCAAGGGCGGGGCGGGCGCTGGCCGGTGGCCTTTGGGGTCACCGGCGGCAAGGTGTGCCGGCAGAGCGTGACCCCGGCGATGGCCGGGGTCAGGGGAAGGGCGAGTGGTGGGTGCCCTCCGGATCGGTGTAGGGTGCGTGATCCTCACGCACCTTTGCGGTGGCGGCACGGGCAGGCGGGCTCGCGATGGATGGTGCGTGCAAGCACGCACCCTACGGCAGCGAACATTGGCACTTCCCTCCTGACACACATCCACCGCCGGTCCGGGCGGAACAGGAAAGGCACTGCCTTTCCCCGCCCGCAGCGACCAAGCCACCACCAGACCGTCAGTCGGGCGCCACGACAGAGGCCAGCGCCCGACCCGGCGGGCGAGAAGCGCCCGCCTAGGGCGGGGCGGGCGCTGGCCGGCGGCCTTTGGGGCCGCCGGCTGGCCAAGTGGAACCGGCAATGCGTGACCCCGGCGATGGCCGGGGTCAGGGGAAGGGTCGCTTGTGGATGTGAGGTCGGGAAGGTGCGTGCTCGCACGCACCCTACGGGGTAGTGGTCAGGCGGCGACCAGACGGATGTTTTCGGCGGTCAGGTTGGCCGCTGCGGGGCCTGCGACATGGGCCACCGGGGCGCCGTCGAGGATGATGACGGCATAGGCCTGATCCGGGCCCATCGCGACGGTCAGGACCGGCGGCAGGGGCTGGCCGTCGGCGCCGGTGGCGGGTTCGTATTCCAGCTCGATCCGGTCATCGCCGGCATAGTCGAGGATTTCCGGCACGGCGGCATTCTCGGCCCGGCTGAGGATGAAGGCATCCGGCCCCGACCCGCCGCGCGCCTGATCGCCGGCGCCGATCACCAGCGCATCGGCCCCGTCGCCGCCCGCCAGATAATCGGCCGTGCCGTCGCCGCTGCCGTCCACCGTGTCGTCGCCCGCGCCGCCGTGCAGGCGGTCGGCTCCGGCGCCGCCGGCGATGCTGTCATTGCCGGCATCGCCCAGGATCGTGTCGCTGC
>JACZKR010000453.1 GCA_014859945.1 Paracoccaceae bacterium
GGCGGCGGGCGCTTCGGGCATGTCCCAGTCGGGTGCCTGCGCCGGCGCTTCGGCGACGGGTTCGGCAACCGCCGGGGCCACGCGCGATTCGGCGCCCAGGTTCAGGCGCGGATGAGCGACGAACTCGAAGGGGCGGTCGGCGGCGAGCGCCTGTTCGACGGCGGTATCTTCGGCATCGTCCCAGGACGCGGCCTCATCCTCAGCCTCATCCCAATGGGGGGCCTCATCGACCGGGGCGGCCAAGGGGGCCACGGCCTGCGGGGGTTCGTCGCCGGTTTCGGCCTCCCACTCACCGGCCTGGGCGTCAACAGCGGCGCCAAGGCCTGCCACCACAGCCTCAATCGCCTGTTCGGTCGGGCGCGGCGCGTTCTGCACCACGCGCAGGGCGGGCGTCAGGATCAGCTTGCCGGCATCGGCGGCGGCAGGTTCGCTGCGCGCAGGCGCCGCCGCCGGACGCAGATCGTCCGAGACCAGCCGCCGGATCGAAGACAGCACATCCTCGATCTCTACCGCGCTCATGGGTTCCGACATGCCCGCGCCCCAAGTTTCTTGTTCATGAAACGACTTTAGCCGCGATGGCGCGGCCTGACAAGAATTGGCCCCGCCCCTTTCGGGGCGAAGCCGTTCAAATGCCGGGAATCTCAGTCGCCGATGGTCTTCAGGATGCGGTCCAGCGCCTTGCCCTGCTTGCTGTGGGCCGGCGCCTGCTTGACGGCGTTGTAATAGGCCTCGGGGTCATAGCTGGGCACGCCCAGCTTCAGATGCTCGGCCGTCAGGAGGCCCATCGAGGCCAGAACATTGTAGATGCCGATATAGCGGTTCGCCTCGGCCTCCAGCCGGCTGGCGCGGGCGGACAGCAGGTCCTGCTCGGCGTTCAGCACGTCCAGCGTGGTGCGCGCGCCCAGCGTCGCCTCTTCGCGCACGCCGTCAAAGGCGCGCTGTGCCGCCGCGATCTGCTTGCGGCTGGCGTCGATCGAGGCATTGGCGACTGCCATGCTGGCCCAGGCGATGCCGACATTCTGTTCAACGCTGACCGTGGTCTGCATCAGGCCCGCGCTTGCCGCATCCTTGTTGGCCAGCGCCTGACGGTAGGTCGCCGCATTGGCGCCGCCGGCGTAAAGCGTCTGGTTCAACTGAATGCCGACGCTGAAATTCCCCAGACCGGAATCAAGGTTCTGGTTCACCCCGGCCGAGCCGGAAACCGTCGGTCCGAAGGCGGTCTTGGCGATGCTGACGCCATGTTCGGCCGCCTTCACCTGATGCTGCACCTGAATGATCGAGGGGTGGCCACGGCGGGCGACCTGCTTGGCCTCATCCAGCGACTTCGGCAGGGCGGGCGTCTTGGGCAGGCCCGAAAGCCGCGCGGGGTAATGGCCGATGGCGGCCTTGTAAGCCTCACGCGCGACCATCAGCTGACCCTGCGCGGCGGCCAGATTGGCCTGCGCGGCGGCCAGGGCCGCTTCGGCCTGCGACACGTCGGTCTGGGTGATCTCACCCACGTCGAACCGGTCCTTCGCGGCACGCAGTTCGCGGGTGATGACGCGCACGTTTGATTCGCGCAGCCCGACGATTTCCTGCGCCAACCCTAGGTTCACATAGGCCGAGACCGCCTGCAGCAGCACCTGCTGTTCCACCTGCACCAGCGCCGAACGGGTGGCGAGGACCGATTCCTTCGCCGCCTCGGTCTGCAGCTTGCCGCGCCCGCCGGCCCAGATCACCACCGAGGCCGTGACCGACATCGAGGACGAAAAGGCATCGAAATTCGCGGTCGGCAGGCTCGCGGTCGGGGCGTCGTTGTTGTATTTCACCCAGCCGCCCTGGGCCACGAAATCGACCACCGGGCGCAGCTTGGCCACGGCAATCGCCGCATCTTCATCGGCGGCGCGCAACAGCGCCTGATTCTGGTCCAGAAGATGCGAGGTCTTGTAGGCCGCGACCAGCGCATCCGCCAGGGTTTCGGCCGGCGCCATCGCCGGCGCGGCCATCAGTCCGGCAACCAGCCCGACAATTCGCACGATCTTGCGCATCCGCTCGTATCCTGTCCTTCGCCCGGCCTGTTTCCGGGTCTGCCTCATCTGGCCGGACCGCGCGCGCGGCCGGACCCTGTCAGAGCGCGAAGCCCCGTTTGGCGTCGAACCCCGGCAGAACCGGAGCCGTCGCATTGAAGGCGAAGCGCCAGGTGACGCGGCCGCCCTCCTTGTGGCCGATGCGGGCAACGCCCAGCGGGCCTTCCATGAAGATCACGCCGATCCGCCCGCCGTCCTTCAGTTGGTCCAGGATGGCCGGGGGCAGCACCTCGACCCCGCCCTGAACGGTGATGACGTCATAGGGCCCGTGCTTCGGCGCGCCGGCAGCCAGCGCCGCGGTCATCACCACGGCATTGTCCACACCTTCCGACGACAGGGCGCGGCCGGCTTCGGCCGCCAGCGTTTCATCTTCCTCGACGGCGACAACCGCCTCGGCCATCCGCGCGATGACGGCGGTCGAGTAGCCCAGCCCGCAGCCGATATCGAGAACCATCTCCGAAGGCAGGATGTCCAGCGCGTCCAGCAGCTTGGCCAGCGTGCGCGCCTCAAGCACCACGCGGCGCGGCGAAAGGGCAACGTTTTCGCCCACATAGGCGGCTTCACGCCGGTCGGCCGGCACGAAAGCCTCACGCGGGACCGCGAGCATGGCCTCGATGATCGGGAATTTCGTCACGTCCGAGGGGCGGACCTGGGTATCGACCATCATGACGCGGCGGGCGGAGTAGTCGCTCATCTCTGAACTCATCGGTCTGATTTGCTTTTCTCCGTCTTGCCACAAAGGCCGGGGCGGGGCAACGGCCCTTGCAGCGGAACATACGCCGCCACCGGGGGTTTCCGTCGCCCTGCCCTGTGGCGGGCGCATTCATATGCCGTTTCTTGAATTTATTTGCCGCCCTGTCAAGCCCGGCCTTTGCCAAGGCTTCCTTAACCCGGACCGGGCAGACTGGCGCGGCAAGGGATGGAGGCAGGATGCACAACCTCTCACCGGCCGATGAACTGGCCCAGATCCGGGCCGAAATCGCGCGCCTGCGCCTGCGCGAGGCGCGGCTGCGGCAATTGCTGCTCGCCTGCCCCGAGCTTGGCCAGACCGGCCGCTGGACAAGGGTTGAGGTGGAAGAGCGGGTGGAGCGGCGGTTCGACCCGGCGCTTCTGCCCCCCGCCCTACGGGATGACCCGGCCCACCGGGCCGAGCTGCGCCACATGGTGCTGC
>JACZKR010000454.1 GCA_014859945.1 Paracoccaceae bacterium
GTGCCGACCGTGGGCACCCCTGCGTGATGGTGGGAACCTGTCCCGGCACCCCCTGGTCCTCACGCGGGACGGGATGGGCGGGATCGTCCGGAGATGGGACTTTTGCGGGGGGAAGTCAAGCGGGGGCGGTGCTGATGCCGCACCGCGGCGGGCATCGACCCCGACGCGCCCCTTGTGGGCATCCCCGCCGAAGCTTTCTGATCTTCCTCAAGGCCAATAGGAAGCAACTGCCGTTCATTCGGTGGCGGCTTTTTTTTGTGTTTGTTCCGGGTTACGGTTCCGAAGCGCAAAAATGGTAAGGTGTCATGACGAACGAAAAAGACGAAGCCGACGACTGCACGTTGCCGCCGGACCATCCTTTGCCCGCAGATCAACTTGGCCGATACAGCCCCGTTCGCGATTTCTATGCTGAACAAGACATTGAAAACTATATCTTGGGTCAGGCATCCGACGAAGATGTTCAGAATGTTGAGCGAATTAAAACAGAGTATGTTTTAGGAGCGCCTTACGAAATGTGGGACGTTGTGACCGACAAAAACCGTTGGTGGGTCATTACCAATCCGACGAACCTATATTCGCAGCGGCACTTTCCAAGTCTTGATTACACGCTTTCGTTTCATGTTGGTCTTATGATGCGAGTTATGAGTTCGTCGCGTGACGCCGACGAAGTTGCCGAAACCCCGTTTGATGAAGTGTTTAGGCGGCACCAACAAGCTTGCGACCTTCTGGAAAGGGCTGTTGAAGCCGTTGATTATCAGGCTGTAGGGATGCAGCTTCGCGAATGTCTGGTTACTCTGGTCGGGACGGTCAGACGACATTTTGCCGATGTTGATTTTGGGGAGCGCCCGAAGGATGCAGCGGTAGTTGAGTGGAATAGGTTGTTCGCGCATCATGTGCTTCCGGGTGAAAGAAATGCCGAACTTCGGGCATATCTGAAAGCACTTGTTGAGAAAGCTTGGCCGCTGGTTAATTGGCTAACTCATCATCGAAACGCTAGCAGAAGTTCAGCGCAGGTTTCCGCCGATGCGGTTGAAGCAATCATTAAGCATTATGTTGGGATACTGAGCCGGGAACGTGCAGATCGCATCGAAACTTGCCCTAGATGTGCGTCGCGAAACATTCGAACGTTCTATGATCGCAGCATTGAACCGGACGGCGCATACTTCGAACAGTGTGCGGAATGTTCTTGGGACAATCATCCATGATGAGGTTGAGTTCACGAATGCGTGATCGCTTCCAACCCGTCGCAGCACCCGAAGGGCCGCTTTCTAGGGTCATTTTGTCATGGGTAGGTTGTGGGTGGAGATTTTCCACCTTGCGGATTATTGAGAAAAATCAATAATCTACATGGAAGAACTGGCAGCCCGTAGGGGAGTCGAACCCCTCTTCCCAGGTTGAAAACCTGGTGTCCTAACCGATAGACGAACGGGCCGCGCTTTCGGTGGAGCGGTGTCTAGTGCCCCCGGCGGTGACTCGCAAGAGGAAAATCACGCTTCTGCCGCGTCTTCCAGACGAAGCTGCACCCGGCTGCGGCCGTTCCAGTGGTTCAGTTCCAGCCGCCCGGCCAGGTGAAAGCGGCGGTGGCCGGGGCTTTCAAGCGCCGGGCCAAGGGGCGTGTCGAAGGCGCCGAAGGCCACGGCCTCCAGCCGCGCGCCGGTGCCGTCATCCAGGTTCAGCCGCAGGTGGGCCTCACCGATGCGGCGGGCGCTGACGGCGACATCGGCGAAGGCGAAACGCGGGGCAGGGGCCTGGGCGCCGAAGGGGCCGGCGGCCTCGATCTGTTCGATCAGGGCGGGGGTGGCGGCCATGGGCGTCAGCAGGCTGTCAACATGCAGTTCCCGCGGGCCATCGGCGCCGGCGCCCTGCCGCGCCAGCAGGTCTGACAGCCGCGCCATCGCCGGTTCCAGCATCTCGCGCGTCACGGTCAGGCCGGCGGCCATGCGGTGACCGCCACCCTTGACCAGCAGCCCCTCGGCCGCGACGCGCTGCACCGCCGCCCCCAGATCGACGCCGGAAACCGAGCGGGCGGATCCCTTGCCGATGCCGTCTTCGAACCCGATCACCACGGCGGGGCGGTGGGTGGCCTCTTTCAGGCGGGCGGCGACGATGCCGACGACGCCGGGGTGCCAGCCATCGGCGGCGGCCCAGACAAGGGGGGCATCCAGCCCCCGCGCTTCGGCCTGAGCCATGGCTTCGTCGCGCACCCGCGCCTCGATCTCGCGCCGTTCGGTGTTCAGCGCGTCCAGCCTTTGGGCCAGCGCCGTCGCCTCGGCCGGGTTGTCGGTGGCCAGCAGCCGCGCGCCAAGGTCGGCCTGCCCGATCCGCCCGCCGGCATTGACGCGGGGACCAAGGACGAAGCCGAGGGTATAGGCGGTGGGCGCCTGATCGACGCGGGCGATATCGCACAGCGTGCGCAGCCCGGCCCGTTCGCGCCGGGCCATCACCTTCAGCCCCTGCCGCACCAGCGCGCGGTTGACGCCGACCAGCGGCGCCACATCCGCCACGGTGGCCAGCGCGACCAGATCGAGCATCGCCATCAGGTCAGGGCCGGCCGTGCCTTCGGCCCGCAGGCGGCGGTTGGCCTCGACCAGCATCAGGAAGACCACCGAAGCGGCGCAAAGATGCGACAGCGCCCCGTCCTCATCCTGACGGTTGGGGTTCACCACGGCCACAGCGGCGGGCAGGGTTTCGGCGCCCAGGTGGTGGTCCAGCACGATCACGTCACAGCCGGCGGCGGCGATGGGGTCATGCGAAAGCGTGCCGCAATCGACGCAGATGATCAGGTCATGCGCCGCGCCAAGGGCCTGCATGGCGGGGACATTGGGGCCATAGCCTTCGTCAATCCGGTCGGGGATATACAGCGTCGCCTGCCGCCCCATGGCGCGCAGCCAGACCAGCAGAAGCGCCGCCGAAGACCCGCCGTCCACGTCATAATCGGCAAAGACCGCGATCCGCTGGCGGTCGCGGACCGCGCGCAGAAAGCGGTCGGCCGCCTTGCCCATGTCGCGCAGGGTCAGCGGATCGGGCAAAAGGTCGCGCAGCTGCGGCGCAAGGAAGGACTGCGCCTCGGCCGGGGCCACGCCGCGCGCCACCAGCGTCAGGCACAGCGGCAGCGGCAGGCGGGTGGTCTGGGCCATCGCCTCGGCCAGCCGCTCGGCCTCGGCGCCGGGGCCGGTCCAGCGGCGGCCGGTCAGCGACTGCTCGACGTTCAGGAAGGCGCGCGGGGTCATGCGAAGGGGATGCAACAGCGGGCCGCCCGGCGCAACCCTTTTGGCCTTTCCGGGGTGGCGCAAAAATTTGATCAAATTTCTTGAAGCCGCCGGCATTTGATCATACCCTTGGCCAAACCCCGAATCCGGGGCGATGCGACGCGATGAGGGATGCCATGAACAAGATGATCACCAACCACCTGCCCACGGCCGAGCTGCAGGCGCTGGACGCGGCCCACCACTTCCATCCCTTCACCGACCGCAACGCGCTGGCCAGGAAGGGCGCGCGCGTCATCAAGTCGGCCGAGGGCGTCTGGCTGACCGACAGCGAGGGCCACCGGATCATCGACGGCATGGCGGGGCTGTGGTGCGTGAACATCGGCTATGGCCGCAAGGAACTGGCGCAGGTGGCCGCCCGCCAGATGGAAGAGCTGCCCTATTACAACACCTTCTTCCAGACCACCCATGTGCCGGCCATTGCGCTGTCGGCCAAGATCGCCGAACTGGCGCCGGCCCATATGAATCAGGTGTTCTTCGCCTCGTCCGGGTCGGAAGCCAATGACACCAACATCCGCCTTGTGCGCCGCTACTGGCAGGTCAAGGGCCAGCCCGAGAAGCGCATCATCATCGGGCGCTGGAACGGCTATCACGGATCGACCATGGGGGGCGGCAGCCTGGGCGGGATGAAGCCCATCCATGCCCATGGCGGGCGGATCGACGGCATCCACCACATCGGCCAGCCCGACTGGTGGAGCGAAGGCGGCGACATGACGCCCGAGGAATTCGGCCTGATCCGGGCGCGCGAACTGGAAACCGCCATCATTGATCTGGGCGTCGAAAACGTCGCGGCCTTCATCGGTGAGCCGATCCAGGGCGCCGGCGGGGTGATCGTGCCGCCGTCCACCTACTGGCCGGAAATCCAGCGCATCTGCCGCAAGCACGGCATCCTTCTGATCGCCGATGAGGTCATCACCGGCTTCGGCCGCACCGGCAACTGGTTCGGCAGCCAGACCTTCGGCATCACCCCCGACATCATCACCATCGCCAAGGGCCTGTCTTCGGGCTATCAGCCGGTCGGCGGCTCGATCCTGTCCGATGACGTGGCGGCGGTGGTGGCCGAGGGGGGTGAGTTCTTCCACGGCTACACCTATTCCGGCCATCCGGTGGCCTGCGCCGTGGCGCTGGAAAACCTGCGGATCATGGAAGAGGAAGGCGTGGTCGACCATGTCGCCAAGGTCGCGCATCCTTACCTGAAGGAACGCTGGGACGCGCTGACCGACCATCCGATGGTGGGTGAGGCAAAGCTGGTCGGCCTGATGGGCTCGATCGCGCTGACGCCCGACAAGGCCAAGCGCGCCAAGTTCGCGGCGGAATCGGGAACCGTGGGCTACAAGGTGCGCGAGCGCTGCTTTGCGAACAACCTGATCATGCGCCATGTCGGCGACCGCATGATCATCGCCCCGCCGCTGGTCATCACCACGGCCGAAATCGACATCCTGATCGACCGGGCGAAGAAGTCGCTGGATGAGGCCTACAAGATCGTCAGGGACGAAGGCCTGTTCGTCGCAGGGTAGAGGCAGGGCGGTCTTGCGCTGGCATCGCCCAAGCTGACCGGGCTCCGCCAGTCCTTCCTTTGTCCGACTGGCCGAGGCCATCGCCTCGGCCACTGCACAACAGTGCCCCTTGGCCCGCCGGTGGCCCAAAGCCACCGGCCAGCGCCCGACCCGCCCGCATCGGGCGGGGAAAGGCAGTGCCTTTCCTTGTCCGCCCGAGCCCGGCGGGTGGCATGAGCTTCCCCGTACGGCCAGGTTCTGAGCGGACTATCAGCGGCCTGCCAACCTTACCCCCGGGGGGCTGCGTGACATGATTTGTCACGCCCCTTTCCTTTGGGGGCGGTGCTAGATTGGGCCAGCGATTCCCGAGGATATCATGCTGAAACCCCTGCTGCTTGCCGGCCTTGCCCTTACCCCCCTTGCCGCCGCCGCCGAATGCCTGAATGCCGACAGCATCCGCAAAGGCGTGGTCTTCAAACGCGATGACGGCCGCAGCGGCCGGGCCGTTGCCAGGGATGGCGGCATCTTCATCGACTATTCCACCAATCCCGGCACCTTCACCGACGAACGCCAAACGCTGTTCGGCATCTATGAACTGACGACGACGGAATACGCCAGCGACGAGCAGCTGATCGGCGACGGTGACACGGTGCAGACCTGGAAGTTCCGCGGCAAGCCGCCCGTGCCCGAAGCGGGCGGGGCCTGGCGGTCAAGGATCAGCGCCTACACGATCAGCTACAACAGTTCCGAAGTGGGCTATCAGGACTGGAAGGGCCGGCTTGAGGTGGCCTTCGCCTTCCTGCCGGCCAAGACGGTGCGCATCTCGGGCTGCCAGTACACTGTGATCCCGGTCGAGGCGACCTTTACCAACGATGACCACGGTTTCACCCGCCGCTGGCTTTACTTCCGCGATCTGGGCTTCGGGCTGGAAACCCGCCGCAACGACGACGGCAACGCGCTGAAGTCGCTGACCGCCGGTTAGGCGCCGAAACCCCCACCCCGGCTTGAGTTTGCCCGGCCAAGCCCCTACACAACCAGTATAGGACAGGGGGCACCCATGCGCATTCACAGCGATCTTGCGGACACGATCGGCAACACGCCGCTTCTGAAACTGAAGCGGGCTTCGGAAATGACGGGCTGCACGATTCTGGGGAAATGTGAGTTCCTCAATCCCGGCCAGTCGGTCAAGGACCGCGCGGCGCTGTACATCATCCGCGACGCCATCGCGCGCGGCGCGCTGAAGCCCGGCGGCACGATTGTCGAAGGCACGGCCGGCAACACCGGCATCGGGCTGGCGCTGGTGGGCGCCTCGATGGGGTTCCGCACCGTGATCGTCATTCCTGAAACCCAGTCTCAGGAAAAGAAGGACATGCTGCGGCTGGCCGGCGCTGAACTGGTGCAGGTGCCGGCGGCGCCCTACAAGAACCCCAACAATTATGTGCGCTATTCCGGCCGTCTGGCCGAGGCGCTGGCGCGGACCGAACCCAACGGCGCGATCTGGGCCAACCAGTTCGACAATGTGGCGAACCGTCAGGCCCATATCGAAACCACCGGCCCCGAGATCTGGGAACAGACCGGCGGCAAGGTGGACGGCTTCATCTGCGCCGTCGGGTCCGGCGGCACGCTGGCCGGCGTCGGCATGGCGCTGCAGCCCAAAGGCGTGAAGATCGGTCTGGCCGACCCGGAAGGCGCGGCGCTGCATTCCTTCTACACCACCGGGCAGTTCGACAGCCCCGGCTCCTCGATCACCGAGGGCATCGGTCAGGGCCGCATCACCGCCAATCTGGAAGGCTTCACCCCCGATTTCAGCTATCGCATCCCCGATGCCGAGGCGCTGCCCCTGGTGTTCGAGATGCTGGAAGATGAGGGCATCTGCCTTGGCGGCTCGTCCGGCATCAACATTGCGGGCGCGATCCGCATGGCGCGTGAGATGGGGCCGGGCCATACCATCGTCACCGTGCTGTGCGATTACGGCAACCGCTATCAGTCCAAGCTGTTCAACCCGGCTTTCCTGAAGGAAAAGGGCCTGCCGGTGCCGGAATGGCTGGACCGCGGCCCGCGCGCCCTGCCCACGGTTTACGAAGACGCATGACGGCGGCCCCCCGGACAGCAGCCTGGCCC
>JACZKR010000455.1 GCA_014859945.1 Paracoccaceae bacterium
ACCCCGTTCGGGGCGGGGGCCGCGTTCGGGCCGCTGGAAGCGCGGCTTCGGCGCCCAGGTGAAGGTGTAGAACACCTCGGCCTCGGGCGCTTCGGGCGCGGCTTCGGCCGCCTCTTCCGGGGCGGGGGCGAAGGCCGAAACCTCTTCGGGAATCGGGTTCACCGGCGTCTCGGGGTCGGCCATAGGTTCGGCCACCACCGGCGCAGGTGCCGGCCGCGACTTGGCGCGTTCGCCCTTCTCGCCCTTGTAGCCCAGGCCCGCCATCAGATCGGCGAACTGTTCCAGCGTCATGCCGGTGATTGACAGCATGTCGGGCGTGGCTTCAAAGCCAGCGCGCGAATCCTTCTGGCGCAGGATGTCGGCCAGCCGTTCCAGCATGTCGATGCGGATCGCCCGCGCGCCGGCCGGGTGATAGCCCGACAGCGTGTAGTTGGCCTTCGGCACCTCGGGCAGGTTCGGAATGGTCACCAGACCCGGAGGCGGGCTTTCGGGGAATTCCTGCAGGCCGTTCCACAAGGACCACAGCACCAGCCGCAGCCGGGTGGGCGCGGGTTTCAGCAGCACCGGCTGGAAGACGGTGTACTGCCCGAAACGCACGCCATGCTTGCGCAGCGCGCCGCGGGCGTCCTGATCCAGCTCCTTGACCTCGGCCGCCACCGCTTCGCGCGGCACCACGCCCAGACCCTCGGCCAGACGCCAGGCGAAGCCGCGGGCCAGACCCGTCAGCGCCTCGTCCCGGCCCATGGCCAGAAGCGGCTCGTAAAGGGCGGCCACCTTGCGGTCGATGAAATGCTGCAGGCGCCGGCGGACCTTTTCGGCCACGTCCGGTCCGGCTTCCTCGTCAACGAAAGCCTCGACCGAGGGCTTCATCGCCTCGGTGCCCTTGACCAGCTTGCCCACCGCCGAGGTGCCCCACATCAGGCCCCCCTGTTCGGTGAAATCCATCTCGGTATCGGGCGCGTTGTAGAAGCGGTCGGCGCGCAGGCTGAATTCCGGCTTCAGCGCCGCCCATGCCGCCGTGCGCAGGGTCTTGCCCTCATCCGTGGCGGCAGAGCCGTCCTGCCGGAAGCGGAACCCCTCCAGCCGGCCGACGAATTCGCCTTCGACCGTCACTTCGCCCTTGTCGTTCACCTCGGCCACGAGGGTCTCCTTCTGCTTCAACCGGCGAAGGAGGACACTCGTCCGCCGGTCAACAAATCTTTGCGTCAATGCCGCGTGCAGCGCATCCGACAGGCGGTCTTCTACAGCGCGCGTCTCGTCGCGCCAATGGCTTTCGTCTTCGACCCAGTTCCTGCGCTGCGCGATGTAGGTCCAGGTGCGGATATAGGCCAGCCGTTTCGAGATGGTGTCAATATCGCCGCCGGGCTTGTCCAGCCGCGCCACGGCCTTGGCCATCCAGTCCGAAGGCACCCTGCCCCCGCCAAGGCCGCGCCCCACCAGAAAGTCGAAAATCCGGGCGAGAAGCGAAACATGCTCGGCTTCGCTGGCGCCGCGGAAATCGGGGATGCGGCAGACGTCCCACAGAAGCTGCACCCGTTTCGGCCCGGTCAGCTTGTCGGCCACCTCGGGGATGGCCGACAGCGCCTTGAGCGAGACCACATCATCGGCATCGCGGGCGCGGGTCAGCCAGTCGTCCGAGGTCGGCGCCTCAAGGCTGCGGATCAGCCGGGGGGCCGAGCCGAAATCAAGGTCATGGTTGCGCCAGTGCAGCTTCTTCACCGGGGCGAAACGGTGATTTTCCACCGCGTCAACCATCTCGGGCTCCAGCGGCCGGGCCTCACCGGTCACGCCGAAGGTGCCGTCTTCGGTGTGGCGGCCGGCGCGGCCGGCGATCTGGGCGATTTCCTGCGGGAAAAGCCCGCGCATCCGCCGCCCGTCGAACTTGCCGGTCGAGGCGAAGGCGACATGCTTGATATCCAGGTTCAGCCCCATGCCGATGGCATCGGTTGCCACCAGAAAATCCACGTCGCCGTTCTGGTAAAGCTCGACCTGCGCGTTGCGGGTGCGGGGGCTGAGCGCGCCCATCACCACCGCGCAGCCGCCCTTCTGCCGGCGGATCAGTTCGGCGATGGCATAAACGTTTTCCACGCTGAAGCCGACGATGGCGCTGCGCGGCGGCATCCGGCTGATCTTCTTCGACCCGGCATAGGTCAGGGTCGAAAACCGCTCACGCTTCAGGAAGGTCACGCCGGGCACCAGATTGGCAATCGCCTGCCGCATGGATTCGGAGCCCAGGAACAGCGTCTCATGCCAGCCACGCGCGCGCAGCAGCCGGTCGGTGAAGACATGGCCACGCTCGGGGTCGGCGCAAAGCTGGATTTCATCCACCGCGACGAAATCGGCGCCGATGTCCAGGGGCATCGCCTCGACCGTGCAGACCCAGTA
The DNA here is from genome assembly GCA_014859945.1 of Paracoccaceae bacterium. Classification (GTDB taxonomy): domain Bacteria; phylum Pseudomonadota; class Alphaproteobacteria; order Rhodobacterales; family Rhodobacteraceae; genus Fuscibacter. The sequence continues at coordinate 2,386 of JACZKR010000455.1, forward strand.
TTGCGCGCGTTCGGGCACGATCCGCTCTTCGCCCGTCACCAGCGCCACGACCGAGGGGCCGCGCTGCGCCACGATGCGGTCATAGACCTCACGCGCCAGAAGCCGCAGCGGCAGTCCGATGACGCCGGTGCGGTGGGCGAGCATCCGCTCGATGGCGTAATGGGTCTTGCCGGTGTTCGTCGGTCCAAGGACCGCCGTGACCGGCGCGCGCGCGTCCATCTTCCGTTCCTAGATGCCCTGCCCGAGGGTCGCCTCTTCCAGCCGGGTGACCGCTTCGGGCACGCCTTCGGCATGGGGGTCGATTTCCAGCACCTTGCGGTAAACCTCAAGGGCTTTTTCCGGCTGGCCGAGCGCCTCGAAGATGATCGCCAGCCCCGACAGCGCCCCGTAATGCCGCGGATTGAGTTCCAGCGTGCGCCCGATGTCCGAAATCGCCGGGCCGAACTGGCCAAGGCTGTAATAGGCGGTGGCGCGGGCGTTCCAGCCTTCGGCGAAATCGGGGGCGTGGTCGGTGAGCGCGGTGAAATGTTCCACCGCCAGCTGGGTCTGGCCTTCGTCCAGCGCGCGCCGGCCGCGTTCCAGCAGCAGATCCATCGCGGCCGAGCCGGATTTCGACCATTCGATCCAGATCTCCTGCTCGATCCGGCGGGCCTCTTCGGTGTTGGCGGTGGCCTGCAGGCGGCTGAACAGATCGTCCAGCTTTGCCGTCTGCGCAGGCACAACCTGCGCGGTCATAAGAACCGCCGCCAGTGCCGCAACGACATGATTGTGTAACCGGACCCAGACACGCATAACGTAAACGTAACCGATCGGGCGTGAAATGCCAGCCCGACCCTATCACGATGGAGAGACGGATGAGCGATGTGATCGACGCGGCGGTGGCGGGGCTTCAGGCCAAGATGGCAGACGGCTTTTCGGCAGGCGTGGCCAAGTTCGTCATCCCGGGCGAAGGCGCCATCATGATGGATGCCACGGGCGTGCGCGCCGGCGATGATGAGGCCGATGTGACGCTGACCGCCGCCGCCGATGTGTTCAAGGCGATTCTCGAAGGCGAGATGAACCCGACCATGGCCTTCATGACCGGCAAGCTGTCGGTGGACGGCAACATGGGCCTTGCCATGCAGCTGGGCGCCGCGCTGGGGTGAGCGGCGCATCCGCCCCCTTCTTCGCCGAGGTGGCTGACGGGCCGGATAGCGGGCATGCCGTCTGGCTGAAGGCCGCTGACGGCGTGCGCATCCGCATGGCGCTCTGGCCGCTGGCGGGCGCGCAGGGCACGGTGGTTCTGCTGCCCGGGCGCACCGAATATGCCGAGAAATACGGCCGCACCGCCGCCGACATGGCGGCGCGCGGCTATGCGATGGTGGCGGTGGACTGGCGCGGCCAGGGGCTGGCCGACCGGCCACTGACCGATCCGATGACCGGCCATGTCGGCGATTTTGCCGAATATCAGGCCGATCTGGACGCGGTCTTTGCCCATCTGGCAGGGTCGGGCATGCCCGAGCCGTGGTATCTGCTGGGTCATTCCATGGGTGGCTGCATCGCCCTGCGCGGGGTGATGCGGGGGCTGCCGGTGCAGGCGGTGGCGTTTTCGGCGCCGATGTGGGGGATTCTGATCGCGGCCTGGATGCGGCCGCTGGCAGTGGCGCTGTCGACCGCGTCGAAATACTTCGCCTTCGACCACCGCTATGCGCCCGGGACGGGCGCGCGGACCTATGTGCTGGACGCGCCGTTCCTTGGCAATTCGCTGACCACCGATGCCGAGATGTGGGGCTATATGCGCGATCAGGCGCAGGCCCGGCCCGAGCTGACCCTGGGCGGCCCGAGCCTTGGCTGGCTGAAGGCGGCGCTGCACGAATGCCACGCGCTGGCCCAGATGCCCGCGCCCCGCCTGCCGGCGCTGACCGGCCTTGGCACGCAGGAGCGGATTGTCGATGTGGCGCCCGTCCACGCCCGCATGGCCGGCTGGTCCGGCGGAAGGCTGGAACTGTTCACCGGCGCCGAGCATGAGGTGCTGATGGAACGCGCCCCCCACCGCCTGCGCTTCCGCGATCTGGCCTGCGACCTGTTCGACGCGCATCGCTAGGGACGCGGGGACCTCGGTCCGGGCGGGACAAGGCGAGGCGCTGCCTCGCCCCGCCCGCTCGCGCCGGGTCAACCGGATACGGCGCGGCACGAGATACGAGAGGCCGGCGCCCGACCGGGCGGGCGAGAAGCGCCCGCCGAGGGGCGGTCGGGCGCTGGCCGGGCCTTTGAGGCCCGGCCGGTGAAGCTTGCCGATGGTGCGCGGTGGCGAAGGCGATGGCCTTCGCCATGGTTGGCGCGGATGGTGCGTGTGAACACGCACCCTACGCAGGCAACAAGCGGCGCAACCTCGTCCGGGCGGGAGAAGGCGAGGCACTGCCTCGCCCCAGCCCGTGCGCGGCGGGGCAACCGGAGTCAGTTCGGCACGAGCCACGAGAGGCCAGCGCCCGACCGGGCGGGCGAGGAGCGCCCGCCACGGGCGGGGCGGGCGCTGGCCGGGCCTTTGAAGCCCGGCCGGTTCCGATTGCCGAAGTTGCGCAGTGGCGAAGGCGATGGCCTTCGCCATGGGGAGCGGAGGTGGCGCATACAAAAATGCACTCGAAGCGTAACGGCGCGATGGAACCTCGCCCGCCTGCCACGCAGCCTCCCGCCCGCCGCTAATAGGGCAGCGCGTGATCCCGGCGGGCCGTCTCGATATCGGCCAGAACGGCGGGGTCCAGCACCAGCCCGGCGGCGCCGAGGTTGGTTTCCAGCTGCGCCAGGCTGGTCGCGCCGATAATCGGGATGCAGGCGAAGGGCCGTGTCCGGCACCAGGCGATCGCCATCTGGCAAGGGTCCAGCCCGTGCTGCGCCGCCACCCCCAGATAGGCCGCCACCGCCGGAAAGACCTGCGGCGTGATCCGCCCCGACAGCGTGGGGTTCAGGCTGCGGCGCGAGCCTTCGGGGATCACGTCACCCGCGTATTTCCCCGACAGAAGCCCGGTCGCCAGCGGCGAGAAGGCCAGCAGCGGCATCACTTCCATCACCGAAAGCTCGGCCCAGTCGGTGTCGAACTGCCGGCAGAGCAGCGAATATTCGTTCTGCACCGTCGCCATGCGCGGCAGGCCATGGGCCTCGGCCAGCGACAACCACTTCGCCGCCCCCCAGACGCTTTCGTTCGACAGCGCGATGTGGCGGATCTTGCCCTCGGCGATCAGACGGGCCGCCTCGTGCAGCACGTCCAGCATATGCGCCTCAACCGCCGCCCGGTCGGCCGTCGGCACATAGGACCAGTGCTGGCGGAAGTGATAGCTGCCGCGGTTCGGCCAGTGCAGCTGATAGACATCGACATAGTCCGTCCCCAGCCGCCGCAACGATCCTTCAACCGCGCTGCGCAGGGTCGCGCCGCTGATCGGCTGGCCGGGGCGCACCGCCTGCCCTTCGCCGGTGATCTTAGTCGCGATGACCAGACGGTCCCGCCCGCCCCGCGCCGCCAGCCAGGACCCGATGATCTCTTCGGTGCGGCCCACGGTTTCGGGGCTGACCGGGTTCACCGGATACATCTCGGCTGTGTCGAGGAAGTTCACGCCGCGATCCAGCGCCATGTCCATCTGGGCATGGCCCTCGGCCTCGGTGTTCTGGGTGCCCCAGGTCATGGTGCCAAGGCACAGCTCGCTGACCTCGATTCCGGTTTGGCCCAATGCGATACGCTTCATCTGTCTCTCCGTCCTGTCACCCGAAAGCCTAGCGGGGTGACGGCCGGCGGCAAGTCCTGTCGCAACGGGGCTGGCGGCAGCGGCGGGGAAAGGGCAATCTGGCGCGATGCGGCTTCTGGTTTCCTTCGCGGCGATTTTCGTTTCCGTCCTGCTTCTGCAACTGGGCGCGGGGGGCGTGGCCCCTCTGGACGCGATTTCCGGCGCGGTGCTGGATTTCTCGAAATCCGAAATCGGGCTGATGGGGTCTGCCCATTTCCTGGGCTTCTTCATCGGTTGCTGGTGGGCGCCGCGGCTGATGGGCGAGGTCGGCCATTCCCGCGCCTTCGCGGCCTTCGTGGCGGCCGGCACCATCGGCATCCTGGCCCATATGCTGTGGATCGACGCCTATGCCTGGTCGGTGATGCGGATGGCGACCGGGCTGTGCGTGGCCGGGGCCTACACGATCATCGAGGCCTGGCTGCAATCGAAGGTCACGAACGAAAACCGCGGCCGGGCGATGGGGGTCTACCGGGTGGTGGACATCACCGGATCACTGGCGGCGCAGCTGGTGATCGGGGTGCTGGAGCCGGCGAGCTATGTCTCATACAACCTTCTGGCGCTGCTGTTGTGCGCGGCGCTGTTCCCGCTGACGCTGACCAAGGCCGAGGCGCCGGAAACCCCCGATGCGCCGCGCCTGCGCCCGGGGCTGGCGTGGCAACGCTCGCCCCTTGCCTCGGTTGCGGTGGTGGTGTCGGGGGTGACGGGGGCGGCCTTCCGCATGGTCGGGCCGGTTTACGGGCTTGAGGTCGGGCTGCGGCCCGATGAGGTGGCGGTCTTTCTTGCCGCCTATGTTCTGGGTGGGGCCTTCGCGCAGGTGCCGGTGGGCTGGGCGGCGGACCGGCGCGACCGCCGCACGGTTCTGATGTGGCTGTCGGTGGGCGCCATCGTTGCCTCGCTGGCCTGCGTGGGGCTTGCCGGTCAGGGGCCATGGGCCAATTACCTGACCATTGCCGCCTTCGGCTTTGTCACCCTGCCGGTCTATTCGGTGGCCACGGCGCATGCGCATGACTTCGCCACCTCGATCGAGCGGGTGGAGCTGTCGGCGGCGCTGATGTTCCTTTACGCGGTCGGCGCGATTGCCAGCCCCTGGGTCGCCTCGGTGCTGATCGAGTATCTGGGGCCGGCGGCGATGTTCTGGATGATCGGGATCGCGCATGTGGCGCTGCTCCTGTTCGGCATCGCCCGGATGCGCGCCCGCCCCGCCCCCGGACCGCGCACCGCCTATACCTATGAGCCGCGCACCTCGTTCCTGATCGGCCGGCTTCTGGGCCGGTCGCGCGACCGTCAGGATTGAGCAGGATCAAGGCAACCCCGCCCGAATCGCCCCAAGGTTGCGCCCCTGAACCACAGGAGGCGAAGATGCAGATTTCCTTTGCGGGCAAGGTGGCGCTGGTAACCGGCGCAGGATCGGGCATCGGTGAGGCGATTGCGCTGGCACTGGCCGGGGCCGGCGCGGCGGTGGCGGTGCAGGACATCGACCGCGCCAAGGCCGATGCAGTGACGGCCGCCATCACGGCGGCCGGCGGGCGGGCGCTGGCGCTGGCCGGTGATGTCTCACAGGCGGCAGAGGTGGAGGCGATGGTGGCCGAAACCGTCGCCTGGGGCGGCGGGCTGCATCTGATGGTCAACAACGCGGGCATCGGCGGGCCGTCGGCGCCAACCGGAGAATACCCGCTGGACGGCTGGGCGCAGGTGATCGGCGTCAACCTGAACGGGGTATTCTACGGCCTGCGCTTCGGCATTCCGGCGATGCTGGCCTCGGGCGGCGGGGCCATCGTGAACATGGCCTCGATCCTCGGCTCGGTCGGCTTTGCCGGGGCGCCGGCCTATGTGGCGGCGAAGCATGCCGTGGTCGGGCTGACCAAGAATGCCGCGATGGAATATGCCACGCAGGGCATCCGGGTGAACGCGGTGGGGCCGGCTTTCATCGACACCCCGCTGCTGGCCGGATTTGACGAGGCCGCGCGCAACTGGCTGATCTCGCTGCACCCGCAGGGGCGGATGGGCAAGTCCGAAGAGGTGGCGGCGCTGACGCTGTTCCTCTTGTCGGATCAGGCCAGCTTCATCAACGGCAGCTACCATCTGGTCGATGGGGGCTACACCGCAAAATAAGGCGCCCGGCCGGCAACATTGCCGGCCCCTTTTCCGCAAAGCACTGGCCCTTGACGCGGGCCTGCGCTAAATCCCGCGCGACCAAGAATTGAAGGGCGCGTCATGGCACGGATTCTCATCACCTCGGCCATTCCCTACATCAACGGCATCAAGCATCTGGGCAACCTTGTGGGGTCACAGCTGCCGGCCGATCTGTTCGCCCGCTTCAACCGGGCGATGGGGCATGAGGTGATGTTCATCTGCGCCACCGACGAACACGGCACCCCGGCCGAACTGGCGGCCGCCAAGGCCGGCAAGCCGGTGGCCGAATACTGCGCCGAGATGCATCAGGTGCAGGCCGAAATCGCGCGCGGCTTCCGCCTGTCGTTCGACCATTTCGGCCGGTCCTCCAGCGCGCGCAACCACCGCCTGACGCAGCATTTCGCGGGCAAGCTGGCGGAAAACGGGCTGATCCGCGAAGTCTCGGAAAAGATGATCTTTTCCATCGACGACAACCGCTTTCTTCCCGACCGCTATATCGAGGGCACCTGCCCCAACTGCGGCTATGACAGCGCGCGTGGCGACCAGTGCGACAACTGCACCAAGCAGCTTGACCCGACCGACCTGATCAACCCGCATTCCACGATTTCGGGCAGCACCAATCTTGAGATGCGCGAAACCAAGCATCTTTACCTGATGCAGCGCGCCCTGAAGGACAAGCTTGAGGCCTGGATCGATTCAAAGACCGACTGGCCGGTGCTGACCACCTCGATCGCAAAGAAATGGCTGAACGACGGCGACGGGCTGCAGGACCGCGGCATCACCCGCGACCTGCACTGGGGCATTCCGGTGATGAAGGGAGACCAGCCCTGGCCGGGGATGGAGGGCAAGGTCTTCTACGTCTGGTTCGATGCCCCCATCGAATATATCGCCGGCACCGCCGAATGGGCCGACGCGAACGGTCTGGGCGACGAGGCCTGGGAACGCTGGTGGCGCACCGACAAGGGCGCGGCGGACGTGACCTATTACCAGTTCATGGGCAAGGACAACGTGCCCTTCCACACCCTGTCCTTCCCCGCCACCATCCTGGGTTCGGGCGAGCCGTGGAAGCTGGTCGATTACCTGAAATCCTTCAACTACCTGAATTATGACGGCGGCCAGTTCAGCACCTCACGCGGGCGCGGCGTGTTCATGGATCAGGCGCTGTCGATCCTGCCCGCCGATTACTGGCGCTGGTGGCTGCTGAGCCATGCGCCGGAATCCTCGGATGCCGAATTCACCTGGGAAAACTTCCAGGCTTCGGTGAACAAGGATCTGGCCGATGTGCTGGGCAACCTTGTCAGCCGGGTGACCAAGTTCGCCCGCTCGAAATTCGGCGAGGTGATCCCGGCCGGCGGCAGCTTTGGCGCGCAGGAAACCGCGCTGATCGCCGATATCGGCGCCCGCCTGCGCGATTACGAAGGCCATATGGCCGCGATGGAGGTGCGCAAGGCCGCGGCCGAACTGCGCGCGATCTGGGTCGCGGGCAACGAATACCTGCAGGCGGCCGCACCGTGGAGCGTGGTCAAGACCGACCCCGAACAGGCGCAGGCACAGGTGCGGCTGGCGCTGAACCTGATCCGCATCTACGCCGTGATCTCGGCCCCGTTCATTCCCGACGCCTCGGCGGCGATGATGTCGGCGCTGAACTGCACCGACTGGAGCTGGCCCGCCGACACGCCCGCCGCCATGCGCCTTCTGCCGCCGGGCCATGCCTTTGCCGTGCCGGAGAACCTTTTCCGCAAGATCACCGATGAGGAACGGGCCGACTGGCAGGCGCGTTTCGCCGGCATCCGCAACTGATGCGCCCGGCCCGGTTTTCGTCTATCTTCGGAACCGGAGGCGCCCATGGCTGAGACGGCCCGCAATTTCGTGGCGAAAGGGGTGGCCCATGTGGTGCTGCCCCGCGTGGCCGAGCCGGTGCCGGTCACCTTCATCCTTCTGCCCGATTTCACCATGCTGGCCTTTTCCTCGGCGATCGAGCCGTTGCGGATGGCCAACCAGCTGACCGGGCAGGAGCTGTTCCGCTGGCAGGTGCTGACCGAAGACGGCAAGCCCGCCGCCTGCTCGAACGGGCTGGCGGTGGTGGCCGACGGCAGCTGGACGGGCACGCAGCCCGAGGGGCTGATCTTTGTCGTCTCGGGGGTGGAACCCGAAGGCAAGGCCAGCGCCGCGCTGGCCGACTGGCTGCGCGGGCTGTGGCGGCGGGGCCGCGTGGTGGGGGGGCTTTGCACCGGCGCCTATGCGCTGGCGCGGGCCGGCATCCTGAAGGGCCGCCGCTTCACTCTTCACTGGGAAAACATCGAGGGGTTCAGCGAAAGCTGGCCGGGGCTGGAACCGGCGCGGCAGGTCTTTACCATCGAGGACCGGGTGATGACCTGCGCCGGCGGCGTTGCGGCGGCCGACCTGATGCTGAAGATCATCCACGACCGCTTTGGCGCGAAGCTGAGCCAGGAGGTCATGAACATGTGCCTGCTGACCCAGCGCCGCAGCGAGGCCGACCACCAGACGACCAGCCTTGCCGCCCGGCTTGGTACGCGCCACGACAAGCTGTTGCAGGCCGCCGCCTTCCTTGAGGCGCGGATCGAGGAGGAATTCGATCTGGATGCCTGCGCCGACCATCTTGACCTGTCGCGCCGCCAGATCGAGCGGCTGTTCCACCGCTATCTGGGCACGACGCCGGTGCGCTACATGAACGACCTGCGGCTGGCGCGCGGCCGGGCGCTGCTGGCGGAAACCGACATGAAGGTGACCGAGGTCGCCGTGGCCTGCGGCTATGCCTCGACCTCGCATTTCTCGAAAAGCTTCCGCAAGAAATACGGCGTCTCGCCCTACCGCTTTTCGCATTTCGGGGCGGATGCGGCGGCGCGGGCCGGCTGAGGGTGCAGCGGGGGTTTCACACCCCCGCACCCCCGTGGGATATTTGGGGACAGATGAATGGAAAGCGCCGCGCTGCCTATTTCATCTGTCTGAAAATATCCCGGGGGTCCGGGGGCAGCGCCCCCGGGGGCTGCCGCCTGCGGCGCCGCTTCCGCTTGAGGCGCGCGGGTTCAGGCACTAAGGAGGGCCAACCCCGGAGGACCCCCGATGCCCAGCTTTCTTGACACCGCCGATGCCGAATTCGAGGCCCGTTTCGCCGCCCTTCTGGGGCAGAAGCGGGAAGAGGCCGAGGATGTCGATCAGGCGGTGGCGGCGATCATCGCCGATGTCCGGGTGCGGGGCGATGCGGCGGTGCTGGAGCTGACCGCGCGGTTCGACCGGCTGGAGCTGACGCCCGAAACGTTGGCCTTTTCGCGCGCCGAGATGGACGCCGAAATTGCCAAGGTCGGGGCCGAGGACCGCGCGGCGCTGGAACTGGCGGCCGAGCGCATCCGCGCCTATCACGCCCGCCAGATGCCGCAGGATGCGATGTGGACCGAAGACACCGGCGCCATGCTGGGCTGGCGCTGGGGGCCGGTTTCGGCGGCGGGGCTTTATGT
>JACZKR010000456.1 GCA_014859945.1 Paracoccaceae bacterium
ATGCTAGCCTGCCTTGGGCGGGGTGTTTCGGGCGGCGATGGTTTCACGGTGCCAGACATAAAGTCCGGCCGCCACGATCACAAGCGCGCCGATCACCGTCCAGAGGTCGGGCCATTCGTCATAGATCGTGACGCCCCAGAAGGTGGCGAAGATCAGCCCGACATAGCCGAAAGGGGCGACGACCGAGGCCTCGGCCATGGAAAACGACCGGATCACGCAAAGCTGCGCCGCGGTGCCGATGCAGCCGATGATGCAGAACAGCGCGATGTCGGCCGTTGCGACGGGCTGCCAGACGAAGGGCAGAAAGAGGCCGGTGGCCACTGTCCCGAACAGCGCCGCATGCAGAAGCGAGGTCCACGGGCCTTCGCGCGTGCCGATGTGGCGGGTCAGCAGCGCGTTGCCGGTGTAGCAGACGGCGCAGGCCAAGGGCAGCAGGGCGGCGGGGGTGAAGACGCCGGCGCCGGGGCGGATGACGATCATCGCGCCGGCCATGGCGGCCAGCACGCCGAAGATGCGGCGCGGCCCCAGCCTTTCGCCCAGAAAGACCGCCGCGCCCAAAGTGATGAGGACGGGGTTGATGTCGGTCAGCGCCGTCGCCTCGGCTAGGCCGATATAGGCCAGCGACAGGAAGAAGAAGCTCGTCGCGCCCAGCTGGCAGGCCGAACGCACAACATGCAGCCAGGGATGGGCGCTGCGCAGCGCGGCGGGGGCGCGGGCGGGGCCCAGAAGCAGGATGACCAGCACCGCCTGACCGGCAAAGCGCGCCCAGACCACCTGCGGCGCGGGGTAACGCTGGATCAGCCCCTTGGCCAGCGCATCCATGCCGGTGAACAACAGCACCCCCAGCAGCATCAGCAGGATGCCCTTGCGGGTGGCGGCCTGCGCCGCGTCGGCGGTAAGGGGAAGGGTCATGCGGTTTCCGGTCAGGCAAACCCCCGCGCCGGGGGCGCGGGGGCGGGAAGGCAAGCCTTACGACGCTATTCGGCCGCGCGCAATGTGCCCGGGCCGCCGGGGGCAAGGCGGTTGCGCAGATCGGCCTGATCGGCGGCAAGGGCCGCGATGCGTTCGGCCAGAACCTCGGCCGGGGGCGCCTCGGGGTCGGCCTCTTTCGGGCCGATGATCCGGCTGAACAGCCGCGACATCAGCCGCGAGAGGTCATCCATGATCAGGTAGAACGAGGGCACGATCACCAGGCTGAGAACGGTCGAGACGATGATGCCGCCGATCACCGCCGTCGCCATCGGCGCGCGGAAGGCGCCGCCTTCGCCCACGCCAAGCGCCGAGGGCAGCATGCCCGCCGACATGGCGATCGAGGTCATGACGATGGGCTGGGCCCGCTTGTGGCCCGCCTCCATCACCGCGGCCAGACGGTCCATGCCGCGGGCGCGCATCTCGATGGCGAAGTCCACCAGCAGGATGGCGTTCTTGGTCACGATGCCCATCAGCATCAGGATACCGATCAGAACCGGCATCGACAGGGCCGAGTTGGTCAGGATCAGCGCCGCCGCCACGCCGCCGATGGCAAGGGGCAGCGACAGAAGGATGGTGAAGGGCTGGATGACCGAGCGGAACAGCAGGATCAGCACGGTCAGGACCAGCATCAGCCCCATGATCATGGCATTGCCGAAGCTCTGCTGCATCTCGGCCTGAATCTCGGCATCGCCCGATTCCTGCAGGCGGGCCGAGGCGGGCAGGTCGACGGTGTCGGCCATGGCCTTGAAATCGGCCGAGGCGGTGCCAAGCGCCACGCCGACCGGCAGGTTGGCACCGATGGTGGCGCGGCGTTCCTTGTTCAGCCGCTTCACGGTGGAGGGGCCTTCGCCGATGGTGATGTCGGCCACGGTCGACAGGGGCACCTGAAGCCCCGTCGCCGTGGTCAGGCGCAGGTTGGCGATGCGGTCCAGGTTTTCGCGGCTGGCATCGTCCAGCCGGACGCGGACCGGGATCAGCCGGTTGTCGATCGAGACCTTGGCCAGCTGCGCGTCCAGATCGCCGATGGTGGCGACGCGGACGACGGCCGCGATCTGCTGGGTGGTGATGCCCAGACGGGCGGCTTCGTCGGCGCGCGGGGTGATGTGGATCTCGGGGCGCGGCAGGGCGCCTTCGGAGGCTACGTTGGCCAGCGTCGGCACCTGACGCAGCGCTTCTTCCAGACGGGCGACGGCGGTATTCAGGTCTTCCTCATTGGCGGCGAGGATGGAATAGGAGATGTCGCGTTCGCCCCGGTCGTTCAGCTTGAAGGCGCGGATGTCGGGGATGGGCGCGAGGCGGTCGAAGATTTCCGCCTCGATCTCATTCTGCGGCCGGGTGCGGCCGTGGTTTTCGACATCGGGCACAAGGGCGCCCAGCCCCGGAATGCGCTGGCCGATTTCGGACAGGCGGCGCAGCAGGCTGTGGTCCAGCTTCACCAGCGAGACGGTGATGGCGGCGCGGCGGGTATCAAGGTCGCCGGTGGGCGAGGTGCCGCCGAGGACGAAGATGTTCTCGATCCCTTCGATGTCGCGGATCGCGTCCACCATCTGTTGCGTGGTGCGGTCGGTCTGATCCAGCGTCGAGCCGGGCGGAAGTTCGACCGAGATCGAGACGCGGCTGACGTCTTCGGGCGGCAGGAAGCTGCCGGGCACCTGCACCATGAAATAGATCGAGATGATGACCGAGATGATGCCGCCGAAGAGGACAAGGTAGTAGCTGTTGATGAAGTGCCGCGGCGCCTTGAGGATGCGCAGCGCCAGCGCCAGCACCAGCGCGCCAAGGGCGAGGGGGATGTTGACGATCCAGGCCACCAGCCCCGCGATGCCCGGCAGCCGGCCCGGCCATTGCCAGAGCGGGCGCAGCACCTGCCAGCGCGGCAGAAGCCGGTTCAGCCCGACAAGGCGCAGCGGGTTCGGCCAGGACAGGCGCGAGGCGGTCAGCCGCCGCGACAGGCGCATGTAGCCGCGCATGAAGACGCCGTCCTTGTGGCCGTGTTCGTCGCCGCCGTCCGAGGACCGCATCAGATAGGCCGCCATCATCGGGGTGATAAGCCGCGCGACCAGAAGCGAGAAGGCGACGGCGATGGCCACCGTGATGCCGAACTGGCGGAAATACTGGCCGGGAATGCCGGGCATGAAGCTGACCGGCACGAAGACGGCGATGATGGTGAAGGTGGTTGCAATCACCGCAAGGCCGATTTCGTCAGCCGCGTCGATGGCGGCGCGGTAGGGCGATTTGCCCATGCGGATGTGGCGGGCGATGTTCTCGATTTCCACGATGGCGTCATCGACAAGGATGCCGGTGGCCAGCGTCAGCGCCAGGAAGGACACCAGGTTCAGCGAGAAGCCCAGCATGTCCATCGCCCAGAAGGTGGGGATGGCCGACAGGGGCAGCGCCACGGCGGAAATCAGCGTCGCGCGCCAGTTGCGCAGGAAGGCAAAGACCACCAGCACCGCCAGAAGCGCGCCTTCCAGCAGGGTGTGCAGCGCGGCTTCGTAGTTGCCGTAGGTGTAGAAGACGGTTTCATCGACGATGTCGATGCTCACGCCGGGGTTGGCCACGCGCAGTTCATCCAGCGCGGTGTTGACGGTTTCGGCCACCGACACTTCCGAAGCGCCCTTGGCGCGGAAGACGGCGAAGGTCACCACCTGTTCGCCGTTGAGGCGCGAGAAGGACCGCAGTTCTTCGTATCCGTCCACCACATTGCCCAGTTCTGACAGCTTGACGAAGCGGCCCGAGGGCAGGGCGATGGTGGTTTCGGCAAGGCGGCCGGCCTCGTTCGCGTCGCCGAGCGTGCGGATGACCTGTTCGCCCGCGCCCAGTTCCGACCGGCCGGCGCCCATGTTCTTGTTGGTCGCGGCAAGCTGGGACGAGATGGCCTGCGCGGTGATGCCGTAGCTTTGCATCTTGACCGGATCGAGGAAGATCTGGATCTCGCGGTCGGCGCCGCCGTAGCGTTCGACCTTGCCGACGCCGGCGCGGCCCTGAAGGGCGCGTTTCACGGTGTCATCGACGAACCACGACAGTTCCTCGAAGGTCAGGGCGGGGGCGGTGACGGCGAAGGTCATGATCGCCTGACCTTCCACGTCGATGCGGGTGACGGTGGGCGGATCGACATCGGCGGGCAGATCGCCCACGGCGCTGTCGATGGCGTCCTTCACGTCCTGCACCGCCTTGTCGGTGGGCACCTCCATGCGGAATTCGATGGCGGTGGTCGAAACCCCGTCCGAGATGGTCGAGATGATGTTCTTGACGCCCGCGATGCCCGAGACGGCATCCTCAACTTCGCGCGTGACCTGCGTCTCCATCTCGGCCGGGGCTGCGCCGGGCTGAACCACGGTCACGGCCACCAGCGGGAAGTCGATGTTGGGGAAGCGGGTGATGGGCAGGGTGTTGAAGGACTGCCAGCCCATGACCAGCAGCATGACAAAGGCCAGAAGCGGCGCGACCGGGTTGCGGATGGCCCAGGCTGAAAAGTTCATGACAGGACCTCAGTTGGTTTCCGCCGCGGCGGCTACGGGTTGGATACGGTCGCCCGAACGCACGAAGGCGCCGGCCTTGGTCACGATGGTTTCGCCGCCCGTCAGGCCCGACAGCACCTCGACCCAGCCGCCGTCGCGGATGCCGGTGGTGATCTCGACCCGGCTGACGATGCCGTCGGTGACCTTCATCACGGTCGATTCGCCATTGACCGAGCCGACGGCGGTGACGGGAATGGCCACGGCGTCATGGGTGGTGATGGTGATGGTCGCCTCGGCGAACATGCCGGGGCGGACCTGCGTCGGGTCGTCGATGGTCAGCCGCGCCCGGCCAAGGCGCGAGGCGGGGTCGATGCCCGGTTCCACCAGACGGACGGTGGCCGACAGGTCGGCGCCGCCGCCGGCAAGGCGCAGCGTGGCCTTCTGGCCGGGGGCAAGGCGCAGGAGGTCGCGTTCGGCGATGTCGGCGCGCATTTCCAGCGCGCCGTCGCGGATCAGCACGAACATCGGGCCCGAGGCGGCCGAGGCGATGGCCCCGGTGCGGGCGTTGCGGGCGGTGATTTCACCGGCCACGGGGGCCTTTACCTCGGTCCGCGACAGTTGCAGGTCGATGTTGGCGGCCTGCGCCTCGGCCAGGGTCTGGTTGGCGCGGGCGCTTTCCAGCATCTGCTGAGCGACCAGCACTCCGGCATCGGCCGAGGTGGCGGCGGCAGAGGCCTGATCGGCGGCGGCCTGGCTGACGGTGCCCTGGGCGCGCAGCGTGGCGGTGCGGGTGTTCACGCGGTTCGCCTCATCGGCGCGGGCCTTGGCTTCGACCAGACCGGCTTCGGCCTGGGCGACCTGGGCTTTGGCGGCGGCGACCTGCGCGGCGATCTGGCTTTTCTGCAGTTCCAGCGTCGAGGTGGAGAGCCGCGCCAGCACCTGACCGGCTTCGACCCGGTCGCCGACATCGGCCAGAAGCACTTCGATCTGCTGGCCTTCGATCAGGGGGGCCACCTGCACCTCTTCGACGGCGGCGACCAGACCGGCGGCCAGAACCCGGTCGGTCAGCGGCCGGGTGCCGACGGTGGACACGGTGATGG
>JACZKR010000457.1 GCA_014859945.1 Paracoccaceae bacterium
CCCTACGGGGCCGCTCCCCTGCCACGTCGGGCACACATATGCGCACCTGCCGCGCCCGCTTTGCCCCCCCGAATGACGGCCCGCAAAGCGCTTCCGCTATCCCCCAAGCCCCGCCAGCACCTCTTCCAGCACCGGCGCCAGCCGGGCGGCCCAGTGGGTCTGTCCGGCTTCGCTGGCGATCAGGTCGTTGCGTACCTCGATCAGCGTGTTCTGCCGGCCGTGGCGCAGGGCGTGGCGGTCGATGGCATCGCCGGGCAGATGGCCCGAATAGGGCTCATTGTCGCCCACGCACAGATCGCCCTCGGCCCGCAGCCGCGCGATCAGCGGGCGCGAAAAGCGGTCGTCCAGATGGCTATACAGCACCCCCACCTGCCAGGGCCGCGGCGCCCGCCCCTTCAGGCATGGCGTGAAGGAATGCACCGCCACGATCACCCGGCCTTCGGCCAGCCCCGCCAGCGCCGCGTGATAGGGCCGGTAAAGCCGCTCCAGCCGGCGTTCCAGCTCCTCGGCCCCGGCATGGCGGTTGGCCGGAATGATCGTGCCGTCATAAAGCTTCATCAGCAGCGTCGGATCGTCCTCGCCCCGGTTCGGGTCGATCACCAGCCGCGAGAACCGGCTGCCGATCACCGGGCTGTCCAGAAGCCGCCCCAGCTCGCAGGCCAGCCCCCAGGCGCCCACGTCCCAGGCGATGTGGCGGCCCATATCCTCGGCTCCGATCCCCAGATCGCCGCCCGCCACCCAGTCCGGCACATGGTTCGAGGCGTGGTCGCAGGTCACCAGCCACCGGCCCCCGCGCGCCTGCCCCAGAATCTGATATGCTTCGTGCATGCCCCGCTCCGTTTCGGCCCCTGCGTCGCGGATGCCCGAAAATGCGGAAATCTTCCACCGGGCTGCGACAAAAGTTAGCGCTAACGCGCGTCACTTGTTGCCCAAGGGTAGCAATTGCGCGATAAGACCGCGCCGGTCAGGAAGTGAAGGAACCGCCATGAGACGCATGCGCAATGTCAAGATCGTCGCCACGCTTGGCCCCGCCTCCAGCGACTACGCGACCATCCGCGCGCTGTTCGAGGCCGGAGCCGACGTGTTCCGCCTGAACATGAGCCACGGCACCCATGATGACATCGCCGCGCGCCACAAGATCATCCGCCAGGTCGAGTCCGATCTGGACCGCCCCATCGGCATTCTGGCCGACCTTCAGGGCCCGAAACTGCGCGTCGGCACCTTCGCCAACGGCGCCGAGGAACTGGTCGAAGGCGCGGCCTTTCGCGTCGATCTGTCGGCCACCCCGGGCGACGCCACCCGCGTGCAGCTGCCCCACCCCGAGATTTTCGCCGCCCTTGAACCCGGCGCCTCGCTTCTGGTCAACGACGGCAAGATCCGCCTGCGGGTCGAGGATTGCGGCAAGGACTATGCCAATTGCAGCGTCACCGTCGGCGGCACGATTTCCAACCGCAAGGGCGTGAACGTGCCCGACGTGGTGCTGCCGCTGGCCGCCCTGTCGGAAAAAGACCGCGCCGATCTGGAATTTGCCTGCGAACTGGGGGTGGACTGGCTGGCCCTGTCCTTTGTCCAGCGCCCCGAGGACGTGATCGAGGCGCGCAGCCTGGCCAAGGGCCGCGCCGCCGTTCTGGCGAAGATCGAAAAGCCCGCCGCGGTAAAGGCCTATGACGCGATCCTGACCGTCTCGGACGGCATCATGGTGGCGCGCGGCGACCTGGGCGTGGAACTGCCGGTCCATTCGGTGCCGCCGATCCAGAAGCGTCTGGTGCGCGGCGCCCGTGCCGCCGCCAAGCCGGTGATCGTCGCCACCCAGATGCTGGAATCGATGATCGAATCGCCCGTGCCCACCCGCGCCGAAGTGTCCGACGTGGCCACCGCGATCTATGAAGGCGCCGATGCCGTCATGCTTTCGGCCGAATCCGCCGCCGGCAAATACCCGATCGAGGCCGTCCGCACGATGGACAACGTGGCACTCTCGGTCGAGAAAGACCCGACCTACCGCGCCGTCATCGACGCCAGCCGCGTGATCCGCCGCGAAACCATCGCCGACGGCATCGTCGCCGCCGCGCGTGAGATTGCCGAGGCCACGAACATCAAGGCCATCGCCTGCTTCAGCCAGTCGGGCAACACGGTGAACCTTGTCGCCCGCGAACGGCCGCATGTGCCGATCATCGCGCTGACACCCCTGATGTCCACCGCCCGGCGCACCGCGCTGATCTGGGGCGCGCATTGCGTGATCACTGAACCGCAGGAACGCTTCAAGGGCGCGGTGATCTCGGCCGTCCGCGCCGCGCGCGACCACGGCTTTGCTGGCGACGAAGACCAGATCGTGCTGACCGCCGGCGTTCCCTTCAACGTCAAGGGCACCACCAACATCCTGCGGGTCGCCCCCTGCGATGAACGGTTGATTTCGCGCGTCGATCCCGAATAATTCCCGAAAGGGTGTTCGGGTTTCGGGGGTGACGGCATGGCGGCTGATACGGATCTGATTCTGGTCATTGGCATTCTGATGTGTGCCATGGCCATCCCGTCGCTTCTGGCGGCCTTCTCGGAAAGCCGCGCACCCCGGATGGGGGCGATCATGGTGCTGATCGGCGGGGTTCTGGTGACGCTGGCGCTGACTCAGAAACCCTCGGGCTATACCTTCGGCGAAATCCCCGATGTGTTCGTCAGGGTGATCGGCCGCGCCCTGAACTGACCCCCTTGCCCTTTTCCCGATGGCCGCCTATAGGGGCGGCTTCGGACTACCCCGCGGGGCCGGCGAATGTGGCATGCCGAGTCGCGCGCGAACACTGGAGAGTGAAATGCCCAAGATGAAGACCAAATCCGCTGCGAAGAAGCGGTTCTCCTTCACGGCCAACGGCCATGTGAAGGCCGGTGTGGCCGGCAAGCGCCACGGCATGATCAAACGCACGACGAAATTCGTCCGCGACGCATCGGGGACCATGATCCTCTGCGACAGCGATGAGAAGATCGTCAAGAAATACATGCCGTATAACCGCTAAGGAGAGCCCCAGATGTCCCGCGTCAAGTCCGGCAAGGTTACCCATGCCCGTCACCGCAAGGTGATCAAGGCCGCTTCGGGCTATTACAGCGCCCGTTCGCGTAACTTCCGCACCGCTACCCAGGCCGTCGACAAGGCCAACCAGTATGCGACCCGCGACCGCAAGGCCAAGAAGCGCAGCTTCCGCGCCCTGTGGATTCAGCGGATCAACGCTGCCGTCCGTCTGTTCGATCTGGAAATGACCTATTCGCGCCTGATCGACGGCCTGAACAAGGCCGGCATCGAAGTGGACCGCAAGGTTCTGGCCGATCTCGCCGTGCATGAGCCCGATGCGTTCAACGCCATCGCCGCCCAGGCCAAGGCCGCCCTGGCCTGATCCGCCAGAAGGCAGAAATTCCTCAAGGCCCCGCCTCCCCGGCGGGGCCTTTTCCTTTCGCCCCGCCGCCGCCGGCACACCCCACTCCCTCACCGGAGGGTGCGCGCC
>JACZKR010000058.1 GCA_014859945.1 Paracoccaceae bacterium
GGATTGCGCTGGCGCTGATCCTGGGGGCGGCGGGCGGGCTGATCTTCTGGGATCTGCGGCTGGGCGTGGTGCTGGCCATGGCGATGATCGTCAACCAGATCGTCGCGGCGCTGGGGGGCGTGCTGGTGCCGCTGACGCTGGAGCGGTTCGGGTTTGACCCGGCGCTGGCCTCGGGCACCTTCGTGACGACGCTGACCGACGTGATGGGCTTTTTCGCCTTCCTGGGGCTGGCCACGGTGCTGCTGCTATGACCGATCTTGCCGTCATCAAGGCTGCGGCGCGCAAGGCGGCCTTTGCCGCCCGGAAAGAGGCCTTTGCGCGCGGGCAGGGGCAGGCGGCCGAGATTCTGGCCGATTTCCTTGCCGCCCATCGCGGGCGGGCGCTGGCCGGCTACATGCCGATGCGGACCGAGATTGACCCGCTGCCCGCCATGGCCGCCCATGACGGGCCGGTGGGCGTGCCGGTGATCCTGGGCGCCGGCCAACCGCTGCGGTTCCGCGAATGGTCGCCCGGCGCGGCCATGGTGCCGGGGGATTTCGGCGCGCTGATCCCGGCCGAGGGCGCCTGGGTGGAGCCCGAGGTGCTGATCGTGCCGATGGTGGCATTTGACGCGCAGGGCTATCGGCTGGGCTACGGCGGCGGCTTCTATGACCGCACGCTGGAAGGGCTGCGGGCGAAACGGCCGACGCTGGCGGTGGGCTTTGCCTTCGCGGCGCAAGAGGTGGAGGAGGTTCCCATCGAGCCGACGGATCAGCGGCTGGATGCTTTGGTGACCGAAGAAGGTCTGCGGCTGTTCGGGGGGGTGTGATGCGGCTTGCGCTTGTGGCGGTGGCGCTGGGTCTGGCAAGCGGGGCGGGGGCCGGTTGCCTGCCCGAAGGCAAGACCCCCTCGGCGGTGCAGTTTGCCGATGGCGCGGTGATCGACCATATCGCGCGCGACGGCGATATGCTGTCTTATACCTCTTACGACGATGACGGCGAAGGGATGCAGACCTCGGTCCGCTGGGGTCTTTACCCCGATCACAGCGCCTATCACGGCGAGGGTGTCCGCTATGACTGGCAGGGGACCACCCTGCCGCCGCCGGCAGAGCTGGTGGCGGGCGAAGAGATCAGCCTGTCGGCGCGTCAGGTGATGTCGGGCACGGCGCAGAGCTTTGTCATGACGGTGCGGCTGATCGGCCCGGCCGAGGTGCAGGTGGGCGACTGCCGCTATCCGGTGCTGCATCTGGCGGTGACGATGGGCACCGCCGAGAAGGTGCGGATCGAAGGCGAGCGCTGGCTTGACCCGTCGCGCCTTGTGATGTGGGCCAGTACGACGCGCATCCTGGACAAGGCCGGCAAGCTTGAACGGGTGGTCACCTCGCGCGCGACGGGGGCGACGGAATAGGCGCAGCCTGATCGGCTGCGCCGATCAGTTCACTTCGCGATCTTCTCGTCCTTGACGAACATGTTGCCCCAGGCCCGGTCGATCAGTTCCGGCGTCATCTGGTTCGGGATGCCCTCGAACTCACAGACCGCGATCATCTGGTCGATCAGGAAGACCGGCTGGTAGTTGGCGAAATTGTTCTGGATGGTCGGATACTTGACCTTCAGCAGGTGCAGCAGCGCCTTTTCATCCAGCGGCATCTTCTTTTTCCGCGCCACCATGGCGAAGATTTTCAGGAACATCTCCTGCGTCGGGCCGTCGATCTTGATCTTGAAGAAGATCCGCCGCAGGGCCGCACCGTCAAAGATCTCATTCGGGTGGAAGTTGGTGGAAAAGATCACCAGCGTGTCGAAAGGCACGGTGAACTTCTCGCCCGATTGCAGCGCAAGGATATCGCGGCTTTCTTCTAGCGGCACGATCCAGCGGTTGACCAGCTTCTGCGGCGGCTCGGACTGGCGGCCAAGGTCGTCAACGATGAAGATGCCGCCCGAGGCTTTGAGCTGCAGCGGCGCCTGATAGGTGCGCGCGGTCGGGTTGTATTTCAGGTCCAGCATGTCCAGCGTCAGCTCGCCCCCGGTGATCACCGTGGGGCGTTCGCAATAGACATAGCGGTTGTCGAACCGGTTGCCGGTGCGGCGCAGGCTGTGGGGGTCGTCCACCGCCTCTTCGGCCTTGGAATGCACGATCGGGTCATAGACGGTGATGACCTGGCCCGAATATTCGATGGCGCGGGGCACATAGATCTTGTCGCCAAGCGCCGCGCGGATGCCGTTCGAGATCGAGGATTTTCCGTTGCCGGGCGGGCCATACATCAGGATCGACCGGCCCGAGGTCACGGCGGGGCCTAGGTTGTCGATCAGGTCTTCGGGCAGGATCAGATGGCCCATGCCCTTCAGCAGTTCCGGCCGCGTCAGCTTGATGTCGCGCACCGACTGACGCTTCATCTGCTGGCCATAAGTCTCCAACGGGACGGGCAGGGCGCCGTAATATTCCGACTGGCTGAGCGCATCCAGCGCCCGCGCCTTGCCGGCATCGGTCAGCTGATAGCCCATCTCGTTGCCAGAGGTGGCGTGCAGCGTACCGGTCGCTTCCAGCATCTTCTGGCTGCGGGTGATGTCCACCAGTTCCTGCGTCAGCGGCACCGGCAGGCAGATGGCGCGCGACAGGTCGCTGACCAGGCTGATGTTCATGCGGAACATCGTCTTCAGCAGAATCTCCCGCATCATCACCAGCGACAGGCCGGTATCGGCCAGCGTCTTGGGCTGGGGCGGCGGGGTTACGCCCGTCACGGCGGGCGGCTGCGCTTGCACGTTCATCGTCGCACTCCGGTCATCTGCCGCGAGATTGGCGGCAGGGCGTCAACAATGAATGAAGTCCCTCAGAAAAGTGGCTGAAGTGCGGCCAGAACGTAGAAGATCAGTGTTCCGGCCAGCGCAAGGCCCATCGGAAAGTCGGCGTGGGTCCAGCTTTCCCAGTGCGCGGTGGCGCGGCGCATCGCCGGCACCGCGCGGGCCAGCCGGTGGCTGACGAAGGCGCCCAGAAGGCAGGCCGCGAAGAGCCCCAGCACAAAGCGGATGTCGCCACCGATGAAGAAGGGCGCCATGGCGGCGGCAAACTTGGCATCGCCCGCTCCAACCAGCCCGACCGCGTTGATGACGAAGCCCGCGACCAGAACCACGGCCCCCAGACCCAGCGCCCAGAGCCACATCTTGAAGGGCAGGACCACAAGGCCCACGATGACGAAGACCGCCAGAAGCGCCAGAACGGCCTTGTTCGGAATCTTCATCGCCCGCATGTCCGACCACGCGACCCAGATGCCGATGGCCAGGACGAAGGGCAGGAACACCAGCGCCGCAACAGGCGAAAGGCCGGTCATGTCAGGCGTCCAGCGCGGCAAGGCTGCGGACGGCGGCCTCGAAATGCTGCGGATGGGTGTCGATGGCGTCCTGCAACAGGCCCTTGCCCACCGCGATGTCGCCCTGCTTGATGGCGGTCAAGGCCAGCGTGTATAGAAGCTCCGCCCGTTCGGTCTGCGTCATCTGCACGACCGGCAGGTCATATTTGCGCTGCGCACCACGCGCCATGACAAGGTTGTTCTTGGCGGTGAACATCGTCGGGTCGTAGGTCAGCGCCTCAAGGAACAGCTTTTCGGCCCCGGCGAAATCGCTGCGCGACAGTTTCGAGAAGCCCCAGTTGTTCAGCACGCCCGCAGGTTTGGTCGTCAGCCCGGCGGCGATTTCATAGAAGCTGTCGGCCTTCTTCCAGTTCTTCTTGGAATCCGCCACCATCGCCTCAAGCCGGTAGCGTTCATAGCTTTCGAATGTGGGCGGGATGCGGTTCAGTTCGGCCGCGGCGCGGTCCCATTCGTTGTTGCGGATCAGCGCATCGGCCAGCCCCACCCGGTCGTCATTGGTCGAGCCGGGCATGGCGACGATCTCGGTCCAGACGGCGATGGCCTTGGTCGGCTGGCTGGCCCGGACCAGCGATTTCGCCAGCCCGCGCTTCAGGTCGATTCGGTCGGGGTTTTCGGCCGATGCCTTTGAGAAATAGGCGACCGCCTCGCCGGGGTCGCCCACGGTCAGCATGATTTCCGAAAGGTTCGATTCATCGATGACGTTCACGCTTTTCAGCGCGCGCTGCACTTCGGCGTCCGAGGTACGCTGGTTGCAGGCCGACAGGGCGAAGACGCCCGCGAGGCCCGCGGCAAGAATGACGGCGTGGCGCATTTCGCGTCCTTTTTGACTGCTCGACTGCCGCGCTTGGGCCTAGAGCTGCGTGAGAAGGACGTATTCGCCATAGCCACGCCGCACCAGGTTGTATCGCGGTTCCTGGTATTCGGGGTCAGGATATACAGCGTTTTCGGTTTCCGCGATAGCCAGACGCAGATTCTCGCGGATCGAGTCCGTTTGGCCACTGTCCAGTTGGAAGGCCTGCTGGAAGATCACCCGCGCTTCGCCGTACTTGCCGCGCTCCATCAGGACGACGCCAAGGTTGTTCAGGGCGGGCACAAAGCTGGGGTCCATTTCAATCGCGCGGCGCAGGATCTGTTCGGCTTGCCCCAGCCGGCCCAGCTGCAGGTTGGCCGATCCGATGGCCGACAGCACATCGGCATTCATACCGTGCTGGGCGGCAGCGCGCAGATAGGCCTTCAGCGCCAGATCAAACTCACCCGCCGCCATCAGGCGATGGCCGACCTCAAGCCCGTCGGCGCCTTCCTTGCGGGGGTTGAAGCCGGGGGCGGTCTTGCCGGTGGGGTCGGAATTGCCAAGGCCGCCCGCAAGACTGCAGGCGGCCAGAAGCGGCACGATCAGGGCCAGCCGGCCCGCCTTGCGAAGCAATTTCCCTTAGCCCCCGCCGTTCAGCGTCTGCGCAATCCCGTGGACCGACGGCCCGATCAGAATGATCATCAGCGGCGGCACGGTGAACATCATTGTGCCCAGCGTCAGCTTCGTCGGCAAGGTGTTTGCCTTCTCTTCGGCGCGCATCACGCGTTTGTCGCGCATTTCGGCCGAATAGACCCGCAGCGCTTCGGCAATCGAGGTGCCGAAGGTGGCCGATTGCACCAGCGTGGTCACGAAGGACGACACATCCGGCACGCCGACCCGTTCGGACATGTCCTTCAGCACCTGAACCCGTTCCTTGCCGGCCTTCACCTCATGCGCGACCATCTCGAACTCTTCGGCAAGGGCGGGATAGCCGGCGCGGCTTTCGCGGGCGACGCGGTTGATCGACTGGTCCAGCGACTGGCCGGCCTCGACGCAGACCAGCATCATGTCCAGCGCATCGGGAAAGCCCGAGATGATTTCCTGCTGGCGGGCCTGAAGGCGGCGCTGCACCCAGTATTGCGGCAGGTAATAGCCGGCGGCCCCGGGAACGATGGTGGACAGCACCATGAACTGTGTCCCCACCTCACGCTGGGACGACACGACCATGGCATAGATCACCCCCAGCGCCAGCAGGCCCAGCCCCAGCACAAGCTGCGCGAAGTGGAACATCCGCACCGCGTTCTTCGACCGGTAGCCGGCGCGCAGCATCTTCAGCCGCGACGCGCTCATGGTTTCGGCGTCCTGCGGTTCCAGGAAGCCTGCGAATTTCTCAAGCTTGTCGGCCCGGTCGGCCCCGCGCCGCAGGTCGGCCCCGCCTTGCGCCTTGGGCGCCCGCCCGCCGTTTTCGCGCTGCGCCTTCAGCTTGGCCAGCGGGTCGGGCTGCTTTTTCAGCATGGCGGGCAGCGTCGCCAGCACCAGCGCCAGCCCCAGCAGCCCAAGCGCCAGCAGGGGGCCGAGGGGGCCGAACTGATCGGTCAGCATCTTGTTGATGTTGTTCAGGAAATCCATGGATTTCAGACCTTGATGTTGACCATGATCTTCATGAAGATCACGTTGATCACAAGAAAGACCGCCACAACCAGCGCCGCCGGGATGAAGGCCGCGGTGTCCTTCACGTCGTCATAGTAGTCGGGCTTGATGACGCTGATCATGATAAGCGCGCCGATCGGGAATGCCGACAGGAACATGCCCGACCATTTCGCCTCGGCGGTGATGGCCTTGACGCGGCGGAACAGTTTGAAGCGGGCGCGGATCACCTTGGCCAGACCTTCAAGGATCTCGGCCAGGTTGCCACCCGACTGCTGCTGGATCGACACGGCGACCGCAAGGAAGCGCAGGTCCTGGCTGTCCATCCGTTCGGCAAAGGCCTTCAGGCTTTCCGACACGTCGCGGCCATAGGCGGCTTCATCGGCGATCAGGCCGAATTCGGTGCCCAGGGGATCGGGGATCTCCTTGGCGACGATGCCGATGGCGTTCGAGAAGGGATGCCCCACCCGCAGCGAGCGCACCATCAGTTCCACCGCGTCGGGAAGCTGTTCCTCCAGCAGCGACATGCGCTTTTTGGCCTTCTGGTTGACCCATGTGTAGATGCCGCCCACGCCCATGGCGATGCCGACCAGAATGCGCACCGGGGTTCCGGCCTCGGTTCCGATGGTCAGGCCCAGATAGGCCACCACCGAAAGCGCGCCCATCAGCATGATCAGCTGGCGCGGCGAAAAGGCGATGTTGGCCTTCTGCGCCTTGTTGGCGAGGATGGAATAAAGCGGGATGCCCTTGGAGTTCAGGTGCTGGCTCATCTCCTTGCGAAGCTGTTCCAGAACCTGCTCGCGGTTCTGGTTCTTTTCCAGAAGCGCAAGGCGGCGGCTCATCCGGTTGTTGAGGCTGATCGACTTGCCGAAGACCGTCAGATACAGGCCCTCGACCAGCACGACGACCGCGACGAAGATCAGGATATAGATAAGGGGGGCAGCACTGATCTGCATGGCGGGCCTCAGATAAGCGGTTCATAGATCGAGGCCGGCAGGTCGTAACCCCATTGCCGGAACCGATCGGAATAGTGGCTGCGGACACCCGTCGCGTTGAAGCGGCCGATGATCTTGCCGTTCGGCTCGACCCCCAGACGTTCATAGCGGAAGATTTCCTGCATCGAGATCACCTCACCTTCCATGCCGGTGATTTCGGTGACGCTGGTCATGCGGCGCGAACCGTCCTGCAGGCGGCTGGCCTGCACGATCAGGTTGACGGCGGATGCGATCTGGCTGCGGACGGCCTTCAGCGGCATCTCGATGCCGGCCATCGCCACCATGTTTTCCAGACGGCTGATGCCGTCACGCGCGCTGTTGGCGTGGATCGTGGTCATTGACCCGTCGTGGCCGGTGTTCATGGCCTGCAGCATGTCGATGACTTCCTCACCCCGGGTTTCGCCGACGATGATCCGGTCGGGACGCATCCGCAGCGCGTTGCGCAGACAGTCGCGCTGGGTCACCGCGCCCTTGCCCTCGACGTTCGGCGGGCGGCTTTCCATCCGGCCGACATGGACCTGCTGCAGCTGAAGTTCCGCCGTATCCTCGATGGTCAGCACCCGTTCGCGGTTGTCGATGAACGAGGACAGCGCGTTCAGCGTGGTGGTTTTCCCCGAACCCGTACCGCCCGAAACGATGATGTTCAGCCGCGTCGAAACCGCGGCCTGAAGATACAGCGCCATTTCGTCAGTAAAGGCGCCGAACTTCACAAGGTCATGAATTCCCAGCTTTTCCTTCTTGAACTTCCGGATCGAAACCAGGCTGCCGTCCACCGCCACCGGCGGCACCATGCAGTTGAAGCGGCTGCCGTCGGCCAGACGGGCGTCGCAATAGGGGTTCGATTCATCGACGCGGCGGCCCACGGCGGACACGATCTTGTCGATGATCCGCAGAAGGTGGCGTTCGTTCTTGAAGGTGATGTCGGTCAGTTCCAGCTTGCCGGCGCGTTCCACGAAGATGCGGTTGGGGCCGTTCACCAGAATATCGTTGATCGTTTCATCCTTCAGCAGCGGCTCCAGCGGGCCAAGGCCCATGACCTCGTCATAAAGCTCCTGGTTCAGCTGCGCGCGGTCGTCCTTGTTCAGCGCGACCGACATTTCGTCCAGCGCTTCCGAGGTGATCGAGGCGATTTCCTGCTTCAGGCTTTGCTCGCTGGCATGTTCCAGCGCGGCAAGGTTCAGGTTTTCCAGAAGCCGCTTGTGAAGCTCGGTCTTCAGCTCCTGCATGCGGTCCTTGCGCTTCTTCTCCTTGTCCTGCGCGGCCACCTCGGCGGGCGAGCGCGGCACCGCGCCGCCAGACACCGGGCGCGTCATGCCGGGCTTCGGTGCAGGAGCGGCCGCCGCAGGACGCGCCGTGGGCGAGGCCTGCGTGACCGGCGCCGTGGCGGGCCGCGGCGTGGCGGAATCGGGCTTCTTGAAACGCGAAAACATCATTACCCCCAGGTGACGGCCAACCGTCAGAGCTTGCCGGCTTCGACGGCCTTGTTCAGATCATGCAGAGATTTGGCGAGTTTCTGGATTTCCTTGCGCAGCGCGTTCTTGCCGGCGTTCTCCTGCAGCGGCAGGCCGTGGTCATTGGCCTGCGTGACCTGCGCGCCGCCATCGGGCAGCTGCAGTTCAAAGCTGATGTCCAGGCTTTCGGCCATGCGCTTGACCCGGCTCTTGGCAGAGAGGTCGGTGAATTTCGGCGCACGGTTCAGCACGAAGCGCAGCTTTTCATGCGGCAGGCTCTCGGCCTTCAGCGCGCGGACCAGCCGCAGCACGTTCTGGGCCGACCGCAGGTCAAGCTCCAGCAGCGCGAAGTAAAGATGCGCCCGGCTGAGAACGGTTTCGGTCCAGGACACGATGGTCTTGGGCATGTCGATGACGACGAAGTCGAAGTTCGCCCGCGCCATGTCAACCAGCCGGCCGATATCCTCGGGGCTGACGATGTCCAGCGGCAGCATGTCGGGCGGCGCGGTCAGGACGTGCAGGCGTTCGTTGAAGGTCAGCATCGCCTGCAACAGCGCGTCGCTGTCGACGTGGCCCGCATCCGACAGCACCTCGAACACCGACTCCTTGCGCGGCAGGTCCAGATAGGTGGCGGCCGAGCCATACTGGAAATCGAAGTCGATCAGGCAGACCCGCGGGCCGCCCTGTTTCTCGGTCGTGGCCAGTTCCCAGGCCAGATTCGTCGCAAAGGTCGAGGCGCCCACGCCACCGGCAAGGCCGTGGACCGGCAGCACCACCGCATCGCGGTCGCCCTTGGCCTTGAAGGTGGGATGCGCGCCTTCTTCCCCGGCGGGCAGGGCGGGGGCCGCCGCCACCGCCGGCACAGGTGCCGGGGCCGGTTCGGGCGTGCGGATGCGCTCGATGGATTCGTGCAGCGCGCCTTCGGGCAGCGGGTAAGGCACAAAGTCATCCGCCCCCAGCCGCAGCATCTGGTGCAGGGCGATCGGGCTGATCTGATCGGCAATCAGGATCACTTTGATCGTGCGGTCTTTGGCGGCCTTGATGATCTCGGTGATGCGGGGCAGCTCTGCCTCGTCCTTGCCGTTGACGGCGATGGCCACGAACTCCAGCCCCGCGGCATCGGGCTGGCCCAGGAAGATCACCGCATCTTCGAAGCTCAGGTCGCCCCAGGCCTCGCCAAGTTCAAGCTCCATCTCGTCGATCAGCAGGTCGAAGTTCTGCACATCGCGCGAGATCGTACACGCCCGCAGGGGCGCCGGTTCAGGTTGAAGGTTGGCCACGCTCGTCATTGCCTCGGTCCTTCCGTTACGGCCCGACGGCGGCGCGAATCGCCTGCCCCGGGGCCGGCCGCATCACTGGCGGCAGACTGTTCCCATTGAAGGGAAATTGTCGGGGGAAGTTGGCGAGATTGGGGCTAAAAGATCGTCAATCTTTGAATTCTGGCTTCCGCGCGCCCCCGGGCGGAAACGACGGGCCGCGTTTTGCACGCGGCCCGCACGCATCAGTTGCTGGGCTGGACTTCTGTCACAACCTGAGTGTTCTCGGGATGCGGCCGCGTGGCCGATTCGACGTATTCGCGCATGATGATCTCGGCATATTTGCCGTTCAGCACCATCGGGTGGTTCTTCATGAAACCGACAACCTCGGTCACCGTGCGGCGGTTGCGCTGCTCGGGGCCGGGGGTCTGGATCACCGGGCGGGTCTTGCCATAGGAAACAACCGCCTCAAGCCGGGCCGAGCCGATGCCCTGGCTGACCAGATAGGCCACCGCCGCCTGCGCCCGCCGCATCCCGAGCGCCTGATTGTAGGCGGCCGAGCCGACAAGGTCGGTGTGGCCATAGACGCGGAAGCGCACTTCGGGGAACTGGCGGATCCAGCCGGCCTGCTGGCGCAGGACCGCCTTCGATTCTTCCGTCAGGGTCGACGAGTTGAAGGCGAAGGTGATGGTGGTCTGAACCTCGGTGGCAAAGCGGTTGCCCAGGGCCACCGTCGGGTCCAGGGTGCCGTTCATCACCAGCGTGTTGTTCATCGTGGCATTGCCGAAGCCGCCTTCGTCCACCTGGCTGCCCGCCTCGCGGAAGAAGTCTGAATCGGTGCAGGCGGTCAGGGCCGTTGCGGCCACAGCGGAAATCAGGATCGCGCGCAAAGCCATCGTCCTTACTCCATCACATAGCCGTAAGAGCCGGTGAAGTCCTGCCGGGCCACTTCGCCCGCCGGTCCCTTCTGCTTGCCCGCCACTTCGCCGAACAGGAACAGGTCCTTCTCGGTCGGCAGGCGCACGCGGTCGGTGGGCAGGGCCAGCGCCTCGCCACGGGTCGGCGTCACCAGATGCGGGGTGACGATGATCACCAGTTCCGACTGGGCGCGTTCATATTCGGCGCTGCGGAACAGCGCCCCCAGGATCGGGATGTCGCCCAGCCACGGCACCTGGCCGTTCAGGTCGCGGAAGTCGTCCTGCAACAGGCCGGCGATGGCAAAGCTTTCACCGTCGCGCATCTCGACCGTGGTCGAGGTTTCGCGGCGCTTGAAGGCATTCAGGCTGAAGCCGTTGTTCTGCAGCGTGACCGTGGTGTCGATCGACGAGACGGCCGCGTTGATCGTCAGGTTGATGACATCGCCGTCAACCACGACCGGCGTGAAGTTCAGTTCGACACCGAAGGGCTTGTATTCCACCGTCACCGTGCCGTCGGCGGCGGAAACCGGGATCGGATATTCGCCGCCCGCCAGGAACTTGGCTTCCTGCCCCGAAAGCGCCGTCAGGTTCGGTTCGGCCAGTGTCCGCACCACGCCTTTCGATTCCAGCGCCTCAAGCAGCACCGCGAATTCCAGCGACCCGGCCGAGAAGCCCAGCGTCATCCGCCCCTCGGCATTGTTGCCCGAAGTGAAGGGCTGGCCGTTCAGCGCCGAGTTCAGGTTGTTGCCGTTGGCAAACTGCCCCGAACCGCCGATCACGCCCACCGAGTTGCCGCCCGAAACCCCGAGCGAAGCCGAAAGGTTCTTGGAGACCGACCGCTGCATTTCGGCAAAGCGCACCTTCAGCATCACCTGCTGGGTGCCGCCGACGGTCATCAGGTTCGACACACGCTCGGGCGCATAGCGGTTGGCCAGATCCAGCGCGCGGTCCAGTTTCGCGGTGGACGAAACGGTGCCCGACAGCACGATGCCGTCATTGGCGGTCCGCACCTCGATCTTTTCGCCTGGCAGGATCTGTTGCAGGCGTTCCTTGAACTCGGCGATGTCGGGCGTCACATGCACATCGACATTCGAGATCAGCGTTCCGTCGGCGGCCAGAAGCGTCAGCGTCGTGCGCCCCGGCGTCTTGCCCAGCACGTAGATCGACTTGTCGGACAGCGTCGAGATATCGGCGATCCCCGGGTTGGCGATGGACAGCTCGGCAAAGGGCGTGTCGCTTTCGACCACCACGGCGCGGTTCATCGGCACGTTCAGCGGTGCGCTGTCGCTTCCCTGCAGCACGCGCAACGTCTGCGCCTGCGCGCCGTGCGGGGCGGGGGACAGAAGGGCAACGCCCAGCATCCCCGCCATCAGTAGGCTTCGCATTCCCATTGTGACCTGCCCTTTCGATCACGCCTCGTTCGGGGTCTTTTCGCCCAATTCACTGCCGGATATTGCCGGAAGCCTTGTTTTTTTGCAAGAATCAATCGGTTGTGGCCGTTTCCTGATGTGGATAACTGGCAACAGCCCCATCCATCGCTGCACGGAAAGGCGCGGCCCCCTAGATAAGGTGCCGCGCCCCATAGCTTCTTGACGGATCAGTTGGTGCAGGGGATCGGGATTTCCACAACGTCGGCGCCCTTGCGGGTGCGGATGGTGCAGACCTTCTCTTCCACCGCGGCCGGTGCGGGCGCCTGTTCGACCACCCCAAGAAGCGCGCGGCTGTCCACCTCGATCAGCCCGCTTTCGGCATCGTCGCCGATCCCCACCAGCGAGGTGACCAGCCGCCCGGTGGCCTGGGCCTGGGCAAGACGGGCAACCTGTTCCGGCGTCACGGCGACGGTCATGGTGCGGTTGGTGATCTGGCCGTCCGAGACGCCCTTCTTCTGGTTGCGGTCAACGGCGATGATCTTCAGCCCGTTCTCGATCAGGCGGGTCAGGTCGCCTTCGACGCCGGCGACGCCGCCGGTCCAGTAGATGTCCACCCGGTCGCCGGGCTGCAGGAAGTCGGCCGCCTCGACCTTGATCGCAAAGGCGCGCATGCCCTTTTCAATCTCGCCGTTCAGGCCGGCCTGAACGCCCGGCTCGGTCACCTTGATCGCCAGAACCGGTTCAAACTTTTCCATGTCGCGCAGGACATAGCGCGGTTCCTTCAGGTCTTCGGGGAACAGCTTGGCGTCCTCGATGAAGATGCCCTCGGGCAGGGCGTTCTTCGGCCAGTAGATTTTCTGCACGTCTTCCTTGGTCAGCGGCTCGCCATAGGCCTTCGGCTTGTTGACGACGAACACCTCGACCAGACCGCCGGTCTTGGCCTTGATCTGCAGCTCCTGCTGCAGCGCCGCCTCGGTCTTGCTCATATAGCCCTTGGCCATGTAGACCGCCGCCCCGGCCAGTGCCAGGCCCGCAATCAGGACCAGTCCGAACATCAGTCGCATCTCGTTACCCTCGCTTACTCTTCGCCCACCCTCGAATGCAGCGCCGTGCCGTCAGTCGTAACCGACCGGAACGTTGGCGATGTATCCCGAGACCTCGACGGCGACGCTGTCGGTCGTGAAGGCGATCGGGGCCAGGACAAGCATGCCCAGCCCGATGATCGCGGCGCTGAGGACAACCCAGTCAACGGTGACGGCGCCGTCTTCGTCGCGCAGAAGAATCTTGAATCTGTTTGCACGCATCACTTCACATCCCACACGGCCGGGCCGGATGATCCGGTCTCCTCCAGCCACACTCCCCCATCAAGTCGTCACGAATGGGGCAAGGTCGTGACGCCATTTGGGTTCTTTCGGACCCGGACGCCCCTTTAAAATAAGGAAAGGCCGCGTCCTTTCGGACGCGGCCCCGTTCCGGCCCCTGGGGGCGGATCGCTTATTCGTACGAGGTGATCGAACCGTCGGTCAGGTCGGTCACGATCTGGCCGCCCAGCGTTTCGATGCCGCCACCAACGGTGGTCATGATCACCATGCCGAGGCCGACGATGGCAGCGGTCAGCACGACCCAGTCAACGGTCACGGCGCCCGATTCGTCCGACTTGAAGTTCTTGAAGAGGTTCAGCAGTTTCATGGTTCAGTCCCTTTCCTGGGTTTGCTCTGGT
>JACZKR010000458.1 GCA_014859945.1 Paracoccaceae bacterium
CGCCGGATCGGTCATCGCTATCGGTCGCAGATAGACCCCCACGGCCCCGCCTTTCATCTGTCCTCAAATATCCTGCGGGGGTCCGGGGGTGCAAAACCCCCGGGCGCTGCCGCCCCTCGCGCCCTTGGGATTAGGCCGCGCCCGGCCCTGCCGCAAGGGGCAGGATCAGGCCCGCTCGACCGTCACGCGGCTTCCTGCCGGCAGTGAAACATCGCCGTGAACGATCAGCCGCTCGGCCGCCATCGTCTCGGCCAGCCACAGGGCCAGCGCCACCGGGTCGCGGCTTTGCGGCCCGTCCACCGCATCCAGCACCATTTTCGAGGGCGCCCAGACCATCATCTGACCGCGCTTCACCGCCCAGTCGATCTCGGTCCGCGTCGCCA
Organism: Paracoccaceae bacterium; assembly: GCA_014859945.1. Taxonomy (GTDB): domain Bacteria; phylum Pseudomonadota; class Alphaproteobacteria; order Rhodobacterales; family Rhodobacteraceae; genus Fuscibacter. Next base: position 384 of record JACZKR010000458.1, read on the forward strand.
TCACCACGCAGCGCGGATCGCGCGCCGCCAGAACCCAGGCGTTCTGCTCGATGGCCAGCAGGTCCACCCGGCGCTGGGTGGGGCGGTGGCCGGTCTCGGGCCGCGGCAGATCGGGCAGGCCGATGGTCAGGATCACCGGCAGCCCGCGCGCCTGCAGAGCGTCCAGCCGCGCCGACAGGTCAGGCGCGGCAATGGCGGTGTTATCAAGAAAGACCACCAGCGGATGCACCGCCGCCTCGGCCCCGTCCTGACCCACCACCTGCAACGCGGTTTCCGCGCGGGACCGGACAATCTCGACCCCCAGCTTGTAGGGGCCGATGTCCAGCTTCTCGACCCGCACGAAGGCGCGCATCGCCTGCGGTTCGGCCAGGATGCGCTCGGCCACCCGCTCGGCCAGGGTTTCCAGAAGGTTCAGCCGCTCGGCCGCAAGTTCCGAGGCAATCGCCTCGGTGATCCGGTCATAGGACAGTATCTTGTCGACATCGTCGTCCAGCGGCGCCGGCGCCGGGCGCACCTCGACCACCACGTTGAACAGCAGGCGCTGGCGATGCCCGCGTTCCTTCTGGAAGGCACCGATCTCGGCCTCGACCAGATGGTCGCGCAGGCTGATGCGGTCACGCGGATCGGCCGAGGCCGAGGCAAGGCTGCGCTCTTCGGGGTGGGCGAAGGCAAGGCGGATATCGGTGGTCATGGGTCCCCTCCCGGGGGGCGAAATGCACGGGGGGCAGGCTAGCGCCCGCCCCCGCAGCCGCCTTGCACGAAGACGGCATTCCGATCAAGACCCGCGACCCGTCAGGGCTGCTTGTAGAACAGATGCGCGCCGATGGCGGCGGTGCGCGGAAACCGGCTGGCCCAGCCCGGGCGCACGGCGCGGGTGTGGAAATGGGTGGCGCCAAAGGTCAGCGCGCGCGGCGCACCATCCAGCATCACTCGGGCGATGCGGCCGGCAATCTCGGCCGGATAGGGTTCGCGCATGTTGTCGCTGGCCCCATCGCAGACATAGGAAAACTGACAGCCCCCGCCGCCGCGCTGGCCCACCACGGCACAGACGCTGGAGGGATAATCGGCGCTGTCCACCCGGTTCAGAATGACTTCGGCCACGGCGAACTGGCCCTTGATCGTCTCACCGCGCGACTCGAAATACAGGGCCTTGCGCAGGCAGTCCCACTGGGCATCGCCTTCGGGTTCCGGCAGGCTCATCAGCCAGGCTTCACTGTATTCGATGACAACCGGCTGACCCGGCTTCTTCGGCGCCGTCCTGGCCACGACCTTGGGCCCGGTCGCAAGCGCGTTCAGCTTGGAAGGTGGCAGAGCCCCCACGGCCGAACGCTCGGCCCCCATCAGCGATTCCATCTGCTGCGCGATCAGCGCGGTCGGATCGTTGGACTGGCTCACCGTCACTTCGGCGAAGGCCGCCCCGCTGAGAACACCCAGCGCCAGAAGCGCAGAGGTCCAGACTTGGTGCAAGCGCATGTCTCGTGGTCCCGGTCTGTTGCAGTCTGCCGCCACGACATTCAGTGCGCGACGACGGACGGCCCTAACCGAGCCCGGGCGGACCTGTCTACCAATGTGTCAAAATTACAACATAATTTCGGCATTTCTCAGCGGAATTCCGCCGAGTAACTTGATGTTTCACATTAGGAAACAATCATAAAATCATGATTTTGTGGTGTTTTCCGGGTTATCCACACGATCGGCAAGCGCCAGGTGTGCCGCTGCCAGACGCGCCAGCGGCACCCGGTAGGGGCTGCACGAGACGTAATCGAAGCCCTGGCTGCGGCAGAAGGCGATTGATTCGGGGTTGCCGCCATGCTCGCCGCAGATCGACAGCGTCAGGTCGGCGCGGGTCTTGCGGCCACGGTCCGCACCGATGTGCAGAAGCTCTCCGACCCCGTCCACATCCAGCACATGGAACGGGTCTTCGGGGAAGACCCCCTGCTGGACATAGGTGTTCATGAAGCGCCCGGCATCGTCGCGCGACAGACCATAGGTCATCTGCGTCAGGTCGTTGGTGCCGAATGACAGGAAGGCGGCATGCTGGGCAATCTCGCCCGCCCGCAGCGCGGCCCGCGGAGTTTCCACCATCACACCCAGCTTGTAATCGAAGTTCACCCCGGTCTTGACCCGCACCGCGGCGGCCACCGCATCGACATGGGTCTTGACCAGTTCCACCTCGCGCCGGGCGCTGACCAGCGGGATCATGATTTCCGGCACCACCGGCGCCCCCTTCTTGGCCACCTCGACCGTGGCTTCAAAGATCGCCTGCGCCTGCATAGCATAGATCTCGGGCAGGACAACGCCCAGCCGGACACCACGCATGCCCAGCATCGGGTTGAACTCGCTCAGCGCCTCGGCCCGGCGGGTCACATCGGACAGGGGTTTGTCCAGCGCCTCGGCCAGTTCGCGCATGCCTTCGCGGTCATGCGGCAGGAATTCATGCAGCGGCGGGTCGAAGAGCCGGATGCAGACCGGCAGGCCCGCCATGATCTCGAACAACTGTACAAAGTCGTCGCGCTGCATCGGCAGCAGCCGCGCCAGAGCCGCTGCCCGGTCTTTCGAGGTGTCGGCGAAGATCATCTCTCGCATGACGACCAGCCGGTCTTCGTCGAAGAACATATGCTCGGTGCGGCACAGGCCGATGCCCTGCGCCTCGAACTGGCGGGCGGTGGCGGCATCGGCCGGCGTGTCGGCATTGGCGCGGATGCCGATGTCGCGCATCTCATCGGCCCAGCCCAGAAGCTTGCGGAACGCGCCGTCCAGCGCCGGGGGCAGCAGGCTTGCGGCCCCCGCCAGCACCTCGCCCCGGGTGCCGTCCAGCGTGATCAGGTCGCCCTCGCGGAAGGTGCGGCCATCGGCGGCGGTCAGGCGGCGTTCCTTCAGGTCAAGCCGCAGGCCCGAGGCGCCCACCACGCAGGGCACGCCCAGACCGCGGGCAATCACCGCAGCGTGGCTGGTGACCCCGCCCCGCTCGGTCAGGACGGCGGCGGCGGAATGCATGCCGCGGATATCCTCGGGCGCGGTTTCCCGACGGACAAGGATGCAGGGTTCCCCCCGGGCGGCGCTGGCCTGCGCGGCGTCCGAGGTGAAGACGATCCGCCCCACGGCAGCGCCCGGGCTGGCGGCAATGCCCTGTCCGAAAACGTCACGCGCGCCGCGCAGATCGACCTGGGGGTGCAGCAGTTCCGACAGCGCCCGCGGTTCGACCCGCAGCACCGCCTCTTCGGGGGTGATGATGCCGTCCTCGGCCAGTGCGACGGCGATCTTCAGCCCCGCGCGCGCGCTGCGCTGCACGCGCACCGCGTCGATCACCGAAAGGCGGCCGTCTTCGATGGTGAATTCGATCTGCATTTCCTCGCGCAGGCGGGCGCGGCAGGCGGCGCCGTGGCGCGTCAGATCGGCAAAGACCCCGGGCGCCAGTTCTTCCAGCGAGGGGCCGCGCGGATCGCGGGTCAGGTAGATCGACTCGGCCTGTTTCAGCGCGGCCCGGCCCTGGCTTTGGCCCAGATAACGGCCGGTAACGCGGTGCAACCCGGTGACCGGATCGATGAACTGGATCACGCCGGCGCCCGAGATGCCGGGCCCGATGCCCTGTGCCATGGCCTGAACCACCAGCCCCAGCGCCGCTTCGGCCGGGGCGCCCTTGGCCTGCCGCAGAAGCCGGGCCGAGGTGCCCTCCCACGCGCGGGCCATGCCGCGCAGCACCTCGGACAGCTGGCGGGCGGGGTCTTCGGGGAAGGGCTCGTCCATCTCGCGTTCGTACTGACGCAGCGCCTCGCGCAGGGCCGAGGCCGACGGCTTGCCGAATTCGAACATATCGGGGTCCAGCCGGGCGACATGCGTGGCGTAGCCTTGCACAAAACGCAGATAGATCGTGTCTGCGGCTTCCGAGCCGTGGCTGGCGGTCAAGGCGGCGTGGCGGGCGGCATTCATGCCGACGTTCAGCACGGTGCCCGGCCCGCCCCAATCGGGATTCTCGGGGCTGGGGCGGACCGAGACCAGCGGCGCATCGCCAAAGAAGCGCAGGATGGCGCGGGTATCCATGGCGTGACCGGCGGCGATGTTGCGCACCGTCATCGCCGGCAGCGCCACGGTGGGCGGCACCGGCAGGTCAAGCCGGATCAGGCGCTGCAGGCATTTCGCCCGCCAGCCATGGGCGGCGGTGCGAATTTCGGCCGTGGGGGTCACTTGCGTGAACTCGGGGATCGGGGAAAATTTCTGCACCGCAGCACCTTTCGTTGGCGCGGAGGATACACCCCCCGCGCCGTCACGCAAGCGGCGATGGCGGCAGCGGGGGTTTCACACCCCCGCACCCCCGTGGGATATTTGAGGACAGATGAAAGGGCTCAGCCTTCGATCCGGGTCAGATCGGCCACGCCCGAGCAGATGGCGCGGATGCGGTGCAGCAGATTCAGGCGGTTGCGGCGGACGATCTGGTTGTCGGTGTTGATCTGCACCGCTGCGAAATAGGCACGGATTGGCTCACGCAGGGCGGCCATGGCGGCCATGGCAGCGGGGAAATCCTCGGCCGCCGTGGCGGGGGTAATCGCGGCCTCGGCGGCGTCGAGCGCGGTGAAGAGGGCGCGTTCGGTGTCGGTCTCGGCAAATTTCGGATCGGCGCCGAAGGAATATTCGACGCCATCCTTGGCTTCGGCCTGCGTCAGAAGATTGTTGGCTTGCTTGAAGCCCTGCAGGAGGTTGGTGCCGTCTTCGGTTTTCAGGAAGGCGGCCAGCGCCTCGGCCCGTTTGACCAGCAGCGTGAGGTCGTCATTGCCGGGCATGGCGAGGCAGGCGTCGATCACGTCGTGGCGGATGCCCTGATCCTTGAGGAAGACCTTGAGGCGGTCGTGGAAGAAGGAGAGGAGGTCGGTGGGAAGAACGTTATACTTATTAAGTGCCCCCAAATAGTCTCTCAACCTGACTATGATATCAGCAGCCTCCAGCCGCATACCTCTTCGGGCAAGTTGATCGACAATTTGGTTTTCGCTAATGGGTGCTCCGGCGCCCGCTTGGCGCAGCAAATCAACCACCTCGTCGAGATACTTCTCTCTCCCAGGCACCCCGACCCCAGATAGTTCGCGCAGATTGAGATGATCCGCTGCACTAAGGCCAATAATTGCCCGGACGGAAATCTTAACCCCATCCCCCAGAACCAACCGGATCACCCCCAGCGCCGCGCGGCGCAGGGCGAAGGGGTCCTTCGAGCCCGTGGGTTTCTCATCAATCGCCCAGAAGCCGGTCAGCGTGTCGATCTTGTCGGCCAGCGCCACGGCGACGCTTACCGGCTCGGTCGGCACGGCGTCCGAGGGGCCGAGCGGTGAGTAATGGTCGCGGGCGGCAAGGGCGACGGGTTCGGGCAGGCCGGCCTCACGCGCGTAATACATGCCCATAAGCCCCTGAAGTTCGGGGAATTCGCCGACCATGGCGCTGCGCAGGTCGGCCTTGGCCAGACGGGCGGCCTGTTCCGCCATGTCGGCATCGGCGCCGACCAGCGGCGCGATTTCGCGGGCCAGCGCGGCGATACGGTCGATGCGGTCGGCCTGCGAACCCAGCTTGTTGTGGAAGGTGACGGATTTCAGCCCCTCCAGCCAGTCGCCCATGCCGGCCTTGGCGACGCGCAGGTCATTGTCCCAGAAGAAGCGGGCGTCCGACAGCCGCGCCGTCAGCACCTTCTGGTTGCCCTTCAGGATGGTGGCGCCGTGATCGGTGGTTTCGGTGTTGGCCACCGTCACGAAGCCTTCGATCCGGCCGGTGCGGGGGTTCTTCACCGAGAAGAACTTCTGGTGTTCCTTCATCGAGGTCTGCAGAACCTCGGGCGGAAGGTGCAGGAAATCCTCGGCAATCCGGCCCATCAGCGGCACCGGCCATTCAACCAGCCCGGCGACTTCGGCAAGAAGGCCGCGGTCTTCGACCAGTTCCAGACCGGCGGCGAAGGCCAGGTTCTGGGCGCCCTGCCAGATCGCGGCCTCACGTTCCGCGCTGTCAAGGATGACATGGGCGCGCTTCAGCTTCACCGCGTAGTCGTCGAAAGAGGTGACGGCGAAGCGGCCCTTTGACAGGAAGCGGTGGCCTTCGGTGGTGTTGCCGGCGGTGATGCCTTCGACCGTCAGCGGCACGACCTGGGCGCCGGATTCGTCCGTCAGAAGGCAGAGGATCGAATGCAGCGGCCGCACCCAGCGCAGCGCGCCGTTGCCCCAGCGCATCGACTTGGGCCAGGGGAAGTTGCGGATGGTCGCCTCAAGCACCTCGGCGATGATCGCGGGGGCGGCGCGGCCGGGCTTTTCGATGACGGCGAAGAAGACCTCGCCCTTCTTGTCGGCGCGGCGTTCCAGCTGATCGAGCGTCAGGCCGGTTGAGCGCAGGAAGCCCTCAATCGCCGCCGCCGGGGCGGTGGTGTTCGGGCCCTTGCGTTCTTCCCGCACGGGTTTTGACTGGGCTGTCAGCCCTTCGACCGCCAGCGTCAGACGGCGCGGGGTGGAAAAGGCGCCGGCCGAGGCGTAGGTCAACCCCGCCTCGACCAGACCGTTCGTCACCATGGATTTCAGATCCTCGCGGGCGCGGGCCTGCATCCGGGCGGGGATTTCTTCCGAGAAGAGTTCGATGAGAAGGTCGGGCATGGCTTACTCTGCGGTCTCTGCGGTCTCGGGGGAAATCTGGTGCCAGGCATAGGCCCGGCCATCGGGGAAGACGGCGACGACGCGGTCGATCTGCGGGGCGATGCCGGCCTGCGACAGGAAGGCCAGCGCCTCGCCCTTTTCCAGCGCGGTGCCGATGGCGGCGGCATCGAAGCAGTCGAACCACGAGGGCGCATTCAGCGGCTCGGGCTTGTCATAGGCGACATAGGTTTCGGTCAGCATGGCCTGGCTCATCGGGGTGGTGAAGCAGGCGCGGAAGCGCAGGGGCGAGGATTCGGCGTCGATGCCGGTGACGGCTTCGGCCAGGATCGGCTCGGGCTGGCCGCCTTCGATGGGGGTCAGCATGATTTCGGCGCCGGGCCGGAACGACGCCTCATGGTAGAAGGCGTATTCCTGAAGCCAGTACATGGCGATCCCGGCGGCGGCTGCGATCACGACAATACTCCCTGCGGCCAGCTTGCCCGCGTTCATGCGCCCGCCCCGGCATCCGCCCCGGCTTCGGTCAGGCGGAAGGCGTCGGCGCATTTCTTGGCCAGCGCGCGGACGCGGCCGATATAGGCCTGCCGTTCGGTCACGCTGATCACGCCGCGCGCGTCGAGCAGGTTGAACAGGTGGCTGGCCTTGATCGTCTGGTCATAGGCCGGATGGGCCATGATGATGCGCTTGCCGGTCTTCGGATCATCCGCCGGGAAGGCTAGCAGGCGTTCGCATTCGGCCTCGGCATCCTTGAAGTGCTGAAACAGCATCTCGGTCGTGGCGCCGTCGAAGTTGTGGCGGCTGTATTCCTCTTCGGTCTGGCGGAAGATGTCGCCGTAGGTCAGCGGAATGGGCGACTGCGGGTCGTTAAAGGGCATGTCCATCACATGGTCAACGCCCAGCACATACATCGCCAGACGTTCCAGCCCGTAGGTCAACTCGCCCGACACCGGGCGGCAGTCATGGCCGCCGACCTGCTGGAAATAGGTGAACTGGCTGACTTCCATGCCGTCGCACCAGACCTCCCAGCCCAGCCCCCAGGCGCCAAGGGTGGGGCTTTCCCAGTCATCCTCGACAAAGCGGATGTCGTGCAGCGCCGGGTCCAGCCCGATTTCGGCCAGCGAACCCAGATACAGCGCCTGCAGATCGGGCGGCGAGGGTTTGATGATGACCTGATACTGGTAGTAGTGCTGCAGGCGGTTGGGGTTTTCGCCATAGCGCCCGTCGGTCGGCCGGCGCGAGGGCTGCACATAGGCCGCCGCCCAGGGTTTGGTGCCCAGACTGCGCAGCGTCGTGGCGGGGTGGAAGGTGCCGGCGCCCACTTCCATGTCATAGGGCTGCAGGACGGCGCAGCCCTTGGCGCCCCAGTAGTTCTGCAGGCGCAGGATGATTTCCTGGAAGGAACGCGGCGCTTTGCGGGTCTCGTCCATGGCGGCCTCTTGAAATGCTGCCTCTCCATAGGCAAGAGGCGGTGCAGGGTCAATGCGGCGGCAGGGTGCGAAAGGACGTGCATCCCCTGTGCCGCATGATAGGCTCGGCAGGATTTGAGGGGCGCGGCCCCGCTGGCAGGGTTAAGGGACGCATGAGGATTTGGGTTTTTGTCGCGGCGCTTCTGGCCGCAGTCGGTTTCTCAGCGGCCGCCCGCGCGCAGGACAAGGCCTGGGTTCAGGTCGAGGCGCATCCCAGCCAGGCCGAGGCGATTGACCGGGCCGAGGCCTATGCGGCCGCCTTCCCCGATGTGACGGCCTATGCCACGCGGACCGGCTGGATTGCGATTGTTCTGGGCCCCTATGCGCCCGCCGCCGCTGCCGGCCGGCTGAATGACCTGAAGCGCGAGAACATGATCCCCGCCGACAGCTACATCGTCGATGGCAGCGCCTTCGGCGATGTCGTCTGGCCCCTTGGCGGCGTGGCGCCCGCCCCTGCCGCCGATGTGCCCGAGGTTCAGCCCGAAGAACCGCTGGCGCCGGTGGTGGCGGAAGAACCCGATGAAACCCCGCAGCAGGCCCGCGCCTCGGAAGCGGCGCTGTCGGATGACGACCGCATCGCGCTGCAGCGCGCGCTGGCGTGGTATGGCTTTTATCAGGGCGCGCTGGACGGTGCTTTCGGCAAGGGCACCCGCGGGTCGATGGCCGCCTGGCAAGAGGCCAACGGGTTTGAGGCGACCGGCATCCTGACCGCGCGCCAGCGTGCCGTGCTGGTGGCCAACTATCAGGCCGATCAGGCCGAATTCGGTTTCCAGACCATCACCGAGGCCGAGGCCGGCATTGAGATTACCCTGCCGCTGTCGCTGGTGGCCTTTGAAGGCTATGAGCCGCCCTTCGTCCGCTTTGCCGAAAAGGACGGATCGGGCGTGCAGATCATGCTGATCTCGGAACCCGGCGGGGCCGAGGCGCTGGCGGGGCTTTACGACATCCTGCAGACGCTGGCCGTGGTGCCGGCCGAAGGCGAACGCAGCCGCAGCGAGGACAGCTTCACCATCAATGCCGGCAATGCCGGGGTGCAGAGCTTTGCCTATGCCGAACAGGCGCGCGGCATGGTGAAGGGCTATCTGGTGGTCTGGAAGCCCGCCGATGCCGAGCGTATGGCGCGGGTGCTGCCGGCGCTGAAGGCCAGCTTCCGCCCGGTGGGCAGCAAGGCGCTGGACCCCGGTCTGGTGCCGATGGAAGACGCGGTGCGCGCGGGCCTGCTGGCCGGGCTTGAGGTGCGGCGTCCGAAACTGTCGCGCACGGGTTTCTTCGCCGATCCGGCGGGAACGGTGGTGACGGTGGCCGAAGCGGTGGCGCAATGCAGCCGCATCACGCTGGACCATGACACCGAGGCGCAGGTTCTGACGGTTGATGCCGCCGCCGGTGTGGCGGTGCTGAAGCCCGCGGTCGCGCTGGCGCCCCCGGCCGTTGCGGCGCTGTCGGCCGCAACGCCGCGCGCCGGAACCGAGATTGCGGTGGCGGGTTATTCCTATGAAGACAAGTTGCCGGCCCCGGTCCTGACCTTCGGCGCCTTCGAAGAGGCGCGCGGCCTGAATGGTGAAGCGGGAATCGCCCGGCTCTCGGCGCCGGTCCTGCCCGGCGATGCCGGCGGGCCGGTGATTGATCCGACGGGCGCCGTCGTGGGCATGCTGTTGCCCGCCGGCGGGCCGGATGGCAAGGCGCTGCCGGCGGGCGTGGCCTTTGCGCTGTCGGCCGACAGTCTGGATGCGGTGCTGACCGGTGCGGGCATCACCCCCGCCCTTGCCCCTGCCGGTGCCGTCCGCGCCAGCCCGGATGCGCTGAACAAGGCCGCGCTGGGGATGACGGTTCTGGTCTCGTGCTGGGAATGATCAGTCCCGCCAGAACCGCGGCAAGAGGATGACCAGAAAGGCCAGAAGGCCAAGCCGCCCCATCAGCATGGCGGCCGACATGATCCAGATCGCCGCGTCGGGATAGTCCACAAACGTGCCGGTCCGCGCCACCAGCGGGCCAAGGCCATAGCCGATGTTGCCGATCGCCTGCCAGACCGCCCAGAGGGCCGAGATCGGGTCCACCCCGACCAGCGTCATGGCCACGGTCATCAGCCCCATCAGCAGCACATAGGCGGTGATGAACAGGATCGTGCCGCTGATCACGTCATCCTCGATCACCCGGCCTTCATACTTGGCCTGCAGGACGCGGCTGGGGGTGGCGATCTGGCGGATCTGCGCGGCCAGCGCGGCTGCCGCCACCTGCACCCGGAAGATCGACAACCCCGCCGCCGTCGATCCTGAACAGGCGCCCAGCGTGCCGACCACGAAAGCCACCACCAGCGCGAATCCGCCCCAGCCCGAGAAGCTGCCGATTCCGAAACCCGTCGAGGACTGGACCGAGATCAGGTTGAACAGCGCCTCGCGGAACACCTCTTCAACGCCCTGATCCGAAGTCATAAGCCGCCAGATCGAAACCGCCGCCACCGCAACGGCCAGGATACGAAGATAAGCGCGGGCCTGACTGTCCTGCCACAGCGGGCGGGTCTGGCCGTTGATCAGCTGCACATAACGGATGTAGGGCAAACTGGCGAGGAACATGAACAGGACCGCAGAATACTGGATCTGCGGCGCGAACCCGGTGAAGGAACTGTCATTGTTGGAAAAACCGCCCGTCGCGATGGTGGTCATGGCATTGACCACCGAAGACAGCGAATCCATCCCCAGCGCGCGGTAGGTCAGGCCACAAAGGATGGTCAGCCCGAAATAGACCAGCACCAGTTGCCGCGCGATGTCGGTGGCGCGCGGCAGGGCCTTGCCGAAGGTGTCAAAGCCCTCGGTGCGGAAATACTGCATGCCGCCCACCCGCATGACGGGCAGGAAGATCATCGCGACAAAGGCGATGCCCAGCCCGCCGAAGTTGTTCAGCATCGCCCGCCACAGGTTCAGCCCCGCCGGCTGATCCGCCAGCCCGAAGATCACCGTGCCGCCGGTGGTGGTCACCCCCGAGGTCGCTTCGAAATAGGCCTGGGTAAAGCTCAGATGCGGCTCGCCCAGCATGAAGGGCAGCCCGCCGAAACCCGGCACCAGCCCCCAGATCGCCACCGTCATCAGATAGGCCTGACGGGCGTTCAGGCTGCCCCCCAGCGCGTTCGAGGTGGCAATCGACAACAGCAGCCCGACCGTGCCGGTGATGATGGCCGATTCCAGAAAGTCGCGTGCGTTCCGCTCGTCTCCCGACCGCCAGTCCACCACGGCGGGGGCCAGCATCAGGATCGCAAGCACGATCAGCACGCGCCCGACGACATAGACGATGGGCCGAAGGTCGATCATGCGGTCAGGCATAGGGCCTTGCAGCCCTTGCCGTCAAACCGGGGGCTGCGGCTTTGCCGGCGGCGTGGCCCGAAGGCCACCCCTAGCCGACGTGATAAAGGCTGGCGAACAGCCGGGGGTCCAGGCTTTCGGCGGCAAAGGTGGTCCCTTCCGTCAGGATCGACACCGCGTCATGGCTGTGCAGGCTTTCCTGATGGCTGGCGACAATGCGGAAATCGCCCACCCGGGGATCGGCGCGCAGAACCTCGCAGAAGCTGCGGGCGGCATCTTCGACAAAGATGGGATTGGCGGCATTCAGTTCGGCGAAAGCCTGTTCATCCTCGCGCTTCACCATAACCTGCGTCTCGGTCGGCACGGCGCGGCGGGCCAGTTCGATCAGGTCTTCGAACCACAGGCAGGGGCCATCGGCCACCTCGACCGACAGCCGCGCGACAGACCGCTGCGAATGCGGCGTGGCCAGTTGCCCGCGCGTCATCCGCGCATGTTCCGACAGTTCCAGCGAGCAGGGGCAGGTCGACGAATAGACGAAATCAAGGTGCATCAGCCGCTTGCGCAGTCCGCCCCGGTCCACCAGTTCCAGCGCGAAGTCGTAGTACTGCCAGCCCGACAGGCCCGAGCGCAGGCTTTCCACCCGCACCGGATAGGAAAAACGCATCTGGATGCGGGCGTCAAAGCTGCCAAGGTCGCGCTTGTAGTCGTCCAGCGCGTGTTCGATCACCTGGAAGGAAAAGTCGCGTTCGGCATGGGCATAGAAGGACCGCATGATGCGGCTCATGTTGATGCCCTTCTTTTCGGCCTCAAGGCTGACGGTGCCGGTCACGCCGGTTTCCAGCATCACCGGCTCTCCGCCGCGGCGGCGATAGCGGATGGGCAGGCGGAAGTTCGAGATGCCCACATGCTGGATCACCGCCTTTTCGCCGACGATCAGGCTGGAGGGGCCGTTCTGCAGGTCGGGCAGGCTGGCCTTGTAGTCGGCATCGGCGCGGAAACCGGCCGGATATTCGCGCGACATCACCGGATAGCCCTGCCCCAAAAGCGCGCCCGCCTGCGGATCAAGCGCCACGATCTCGGCCTCAGACGCCCGCGATGCCCATGCCTTCAGCGTTGCCAGTGCCGCCGCAGCCTCATCGGACGAGGGCGGGGTGTCGAAATCGGCCACATGCAGGTTCATCGGGGGCTCCTTGCGGTTCCGGCGCAGGTTGGGCGCCTTCAATGTCAACAGGGTTACGCGCAACAGCGCGGGGCGGATCACCGGCAGCGGGAATCGCCGCCGGGGACAGATCATCAGATGGGCATGACGGCCCGCCGATCAAGTCCGGATGCGACCCTGCGGCCGGGGCGGGCGACAAACGGCCCGCCCGCGCCGTCAGATCGCGGCCAGCGCCGTCTGGAGATCGGCGATCAGGTCGCCCGCATCCTCTAGCCCGACCGACAGGCGGATCAGGCCGGGGGTGATGCCAAGGGCGTCCTTCTGGTCCTGCGGCAGACGCTGGTGGGTGGTGGTGGCGGGATGGGTGGCGATGGTCTTGGCATCGCCCAGATTGTTGGAAATCCGCGCGATTTCCAGCGCGTTCATGAAGCGGAAGGCGCCATCCTTGCCGCCCGCGACCTCAAAGGTCACCAGCGTGCCGCCCGAACCCATCTGCGCCATGGCCAGCGCGTGCTGCGGATGGCTGGCCAGCCCCGGATAGATCACGCGCGTCACCTGCGCCTGCCCTTCCAGCGCCGCGGCAATGCGTGCGGCACTGTCGGCCATGGCGCGGCAGCGCAGGTCCAACGTGGCCATGCCGTTCAGATGCATCCAGGCGGTAAACGGGCTCATCGAGCCGCCGGTGTGCTTCATGTAGGGTTCGGCCACCTTGCGGATGAACTCGGTCGTGCCGCAGATCACGCCGCCCAGCGCGCGACCCTGCCCGTCGATGTGCTTGGTGGTGGAATAGACCACCACATCCGCCCCCTGCTCCACGGCGCGGCTGAAGATCGGGGTGGCAAAGACGTTGTCCACGATCACCAGCGCGCCCTGCGCATGGGCGATCTCGGCCACGGCGCGGATATCGACCAGTTCCAGCGTCGGGTTCGACATGGATTCGAAGAAGACAGCCTTGGTGCCGGGCGTCACCGCGCGGCGCCACTGGTCCAGATCGGCGCCATCAACGAAGGTCACCTTCACGCCAAAGCGCGTCAGCACCTCTTCGAGGATATACAGGCACGACCCGAAAAGCGCCCGGCTGCTGACCACATGGTCACCCGCCCGCAGCATCGAGGTCAGCGCCCCGTTCACCGCCGCCATGCCGCTGGCGGTGGCGAAGGCATCTTCGGTGCCTTCCAGCGCCGCGATGCGTTCCTCGAACATCCGCGTCGTGGGGTTGCCGTAGCGGGCATAGATGAACTCATCCTCGCCCGCCTTCACAAAGCGCGCCTCGGCGGCTTCAGCGGTGGGATAGACGAAACCCTGGGTCAGGAAGATGGCCTCGGCCATCTCGCCATACTGGCTGCGGCGGCTGCCTTCATGTACCAGCGTCGTGCGGGTCTTCCAGTCTTTCGTCATCGTCTTGGCCCCCGGCCATCAAAAAGCCCCGGAAACCCAAGGTTCCGGGGCCGCGGCGGCAGACCCTGAACCTTTTAGCGGTATGTTTAACGTGGCCCGCAATCCGGTCACAAAGCGCCACGGAGAAGGGGAATACGCCCCGCACCGGCCAAGGTCAACCGCGATTGCGCGTCAGCCTTCGGGCAGGCCGGCCAGCCAGTCGGTCAGCCGGGGCCGCGCCGAAGCCTCACCCGCGGCGCGCGCGGCCTCGATCACGGCGCGGGCTTCGGACAGGTCCACCCGCCGCAACAGCGCCTTGACCGGGCCGACCGAAGCCGGCCGCATCGACAGGACGCGCAGCCCCATGGCGGCCAGCGCCAGCGCCTCGATCGGGCGGCCGGCATCCTCGCCGCAGAACGACAGCCGGGTGCCCGCCTGCGCGCAGCGCGCGACGATCTGGCCGACAAAGGAAAGGAACGACAGGTTCAGCGTGTCATAGCGCCGGCGAACCCGTTCATTTTCGCGGTCAGCGGCAAAGAAGAACTGTTTCAGGTCGTTGCCGCCGATCGAGATGAAATCGGCCATGGCAAAGAATTCGGCCGGGGCATAGGCAAGGCTGGGGGTTTCCAGCATCGCGCCGATTTCGATCTTTTCGGGCACGGCATGGCCCAGCGACTTTTCGCGGTGCAGCTCGCGCAGCATGGCGCTGCGGGCCTCGACGAATTCGGAATGCTCGGCGACGAAGGGGAACATCACCGCCAGCGGCCGGCCGCGCGCCGCCCGGATCAGCGCCTGCAACTGCATCCGCAGGACGCCCGGCTTGTCCAGCCCCACCCGGATCGCGCGCCAGCCCATCGCCGGGTTCGGCTCATCATTCGGCTTCATGTAGGGCAGCACCTTGTCCGAACCGATGTCCAGCGTGCGGAAAGCGACCGGAAGGCCCTTGGCGGCATCCATGACGCGGGCATAAAGCTGGGCCAGCTCTTCGCGCTTGGGCATCTGGTTGCGGATCAGGAACTGCAGCTCGGTGCGGAACAGCCCCACCCCCTCAGCGCCCGAACCGGCCAGGCTGGGCAGGTCGGCCATCAGCCCGGCGTTCATGTGCAGCGCCACGGTCACGCCGTCCTTGGTGGTGGCAGGCAGGTCGCGGAAGGCCGCGTAACGCTTCTGCGCCTCGGCCTGCATGGCGATCTTGTCGCGGAAGCTGCGGGCCACCGTATCATCGGGGCGCAGGTGGACGATGCCCTGATCGCCGTCGACCAGAATCTGGTCGCCGTTCAGCGCCTCATTGGTGATGCGCGCGGCATGGATCACCATGGGAATGGCCAGCGCGCGCGCCACGATGGCCGCGTGGCTGCCGACCGAGCCTTCTTCCAGAACCACGCCCTTCAGCTTGCGGCCGTATTCCAGCAGTTCGGCCGGCCCGATGTTGCGCGCAACAAGGATCGGATTGTCGGGCATGGTCGCGCCGGTGTCGCGGCCCTGCCCCGTCAGGATGCGCAACAGCCGGTTCGACAGGTCGTCCAGATCGTGCAGGCGGTCGCGCAGATAGGCGTCCGGCACCTGTTCCATCCGGGCGCGGGCGGCGGATTGTTCCTTTTCCACGGCGGCTTCGGCCGAAAGACCGCGCTGGATGTCTTCTTCCATCCGGCGCAGCCAACCCCGCGAATGGGCGAACATCCGGTAGGCTTCCAGAACCTGCTTCTGTTCCTTGTCCAGGCTTTCGGCCGCCAGCAGATCATCGACCGACACCCGCAGGACGCCGACCGCCTCGCGGATGCGGTCGATCTCGGTCAGCGGGTCGTCGGCGACGGGGTTCGTCACCACGACCCGCGGCTCATGCAGCCAGACCCGGCCCTCGGCCGCGCCTTCCTGTCCGGTGCCGCCGCGAAAGAGGACAGGCTGCTTGTGCATCGCTTCGAACCCGTCGCCGCCGAAGGCGCCCAGTTCGGTCATCTCGGCCAGCACCATGGCCACGACTTCCAGCGCCTCGATCTCATCTTCCGAGAAGCTGCGGGCGATCCGCGACTGCACCACCAGCACACCCAGCTTTTCGCCGACGCGCTGGATGGGCACGCCAAGGAACGAGGAATAAATCTCTTCCCCCGTCTCGGGCATGTAGCGGAAGCCCTTTTCCGAAGGCGCATCGGCCGTGTTCACCGGCATGCCGCTGCGGGCGACCCGGCCCACCAACCCCTCACCCAGTTTCATCCGGGTCTGGTGGACGGCGCCCTTCTTGAGCCCCTCGGTCGCGCAAAGCTCCAGCGTCTCGGGGTCGCGGAACAGATAGATCGAGCAGACCTGCGTCTTCATCGAATCCGCGATCAGATGCGTGATGCTGTCCAGCCGGTCCTGTCCGCGTGCCGGCGTGGCCAGCACATCGCGCAGGCGGCGCAAGAGCTTGCGGCTGTCGCTTTCGCTGCGTTCGGGCATGGCATCATCCAATGGATCGTCCCCCCTCTATAGGGGGCGGCAAGTGCCGGAGAAAAGCGAAATTGCGCCACAGCCGCCCGAAGTGGCGGCAATGGCCCGATTTCGTGATAGCGCAAACGGTTTTCGCTGAAAGGCCGGGCGCCGCCCGGCCCCGCGGCAGGATCAGGCCTTGTCCAGCCCGAAGGTGTCGTGCAGGGCCTGCACGGCCAGTTCCATGTACTTCCGGTCGATCAGGACCGAGATCTTGATCTCGGAGGTCGAGATGACCTTGATGTTGATATTCTCGGCCGCAAGGGCCGCAAACATCTTGGCCGCCACGCCGACCTGGCTGCGCATGCCGATACCCACGACCGAAACCTTGGCGACGTCGGTATCGATGATCAGTTCGTCATACTTGATTTCGCCGCGCGCCACGGCATCTTCCAGCGCCTTCTTGGCCCGTTCGACCTGATTGATCGGGCAGGAAAAGGTCATGTCGGTGACGGCGCCGGGGTGGGCGGCGTCATAGTCCTTCTCGCTGATGTTCTGAACGATCATGTCCACGTTCACCCCCGCCTCGGCCAGCGGCCCGAAGATGGCCTGCGCCACGCCGGGGCGGTCTTCGATGGTGAAAAGGGTGATCTTGGCTTCCTCACGCGAGAAGGCCACGCCCGAGACGACTTTCGATTCCATGATTTCCTCCTCGTCGCAGACCAGGGTTCCCGAGGTCTCGTCGGTATCTTCGAATGACGACAGAACCCGCAGACGCACCTTGTAGCGCATCGCCAGTTCCACCGAGCGGGTTTGCAGCACCTTCGCGCCAAGGCTGGCCAGTTCCAGCATCTCTTCAAAGGCAATCTTGTCCACCTTGCGGGCCTTGCCGCAGATGCGCGGATCGGTGGTATAGACGCCGTCCACATCGGTATAGATGTCGCAGCGTTCGGCCCCGAAGGCGGCCGCAAAGGCGACGGCGGTGGTATCCGACCCGCCGCGGCCCAGCGTGGTGATGCGGCCTTCGGCCGAGACGCCCTGGAAGCCCGCGACGACGGCCACCTTGAAGCCCTCGGCGAACTTGGCGTCGATATTCTCGCGCGGGATCGACATGAAGCGGGCCGAGCCATGGGCCGAAGTGGTGTTGATCGGCACCTGCCACCCCTGCCACGACCGGGCCGGCACGCCCATTTCCTGCAGCCGCAGCGCCATCAGCCCCGCCGTCACATTCTCGCCCGAGGCGACGACGGCATCGTATTCGCGCGCGTCATACAGCTTCGAGGTGGTCTCGACCCAGCCGACCAACTCATTGGTCTTGCCCGACATGGCGCTGACGATGACGATGACGTCATAGCCGCGCTCAACCTCTTTCTGGACCTTTTTCGCGGCATTCTCGATGCGCGCCAAGTCGGCGACCGAGGTGCCCCCGAATTTCATCACCAGAAGCGGCATGGATCATCCCTCCGTGGCCGGAAAACCGGCGCTTCTTTATGCGGCGCGGGCGCGGGGCGCAAGGGGATAGGCGGGGGGCGTCAGGGCGCCGCAGCCGGCGTGGCCCAATGCACCCAGCCCGCCTGCCGGTCCACCACCCGCAGCGCCGGAAAGCGGGCGGACAGACCGGCAAACTCGCCCTCAAGGCACAGCCCGCGCAAAGGCGTCCGGGCGGCCAGTGCGGGAGCGATGTCTTCGGGCGTCCAGATCCGGCGGAAGGGGCGGCCGTCGCTGGCCAGAAGCGACAGCGCACCGGGAAAGATGATCAGGTCCGATTTGCCCCATCCGCAGACGATCGCCGCCTCACCCGGCGCCAAAGCGGCCCGGAACCCCGCCAAAAGCGGGCGGAAGGGCGCCATCCCGGGCCGGTCCAGTCCCATCGCGCCAGCATCCTTCCACGGCCCGCCCGCCGTCCAGCACGAAAAGGACCA